>NZ_OSDX01000050.1:0-30555 GCF_900382755.1 Vibrio sp. Evd11 | reverse complement strand
GACAGCTCTGGAGGATCGTTCAACCGATCACTTTAGTCCTAACTGATCGGCATTACTCACATTGTGAGGCCTTTTTTTGTTTGGTTCTGCTGTCTGACATATCGAATATTGGAGAATTCGGTCGAGCAAACTAAGCTCTTCTAGCTTAGGTCTAAGAACGTTTGACCTTTTTAGACATGTAGTCAGTATCAAAAAACTCAGGCCAGTACATTTTCACGTAACCACCTGCAACCCAAATCACTAGGATGGTCGCGATGGTTAACTCGAAGAAACCAAACTTGTGCAGCCAATACCATTGTGGGTATTCCGCGCCGAAAAACGTAGTTAGACGATGCATGGCAATAGCGCTGATCACGGAAGGGAAAGTGACGGCAGCAATTGAAGGTTGGAATTTCAGACGCATCAATCGTATGTAACACAAGTAGATCAATAGTGTCATGGTGATAGCAATGCCAGCCAACGCGCCTGTTAGAATCGGGTCTGGGTCGTCGAAGTTAACCAAGTAGGCCGCTAAAGACAGGTTCACAGGTGCTGCCATGATGGCTAAGGTTGGTCTTGCTCGGCGTGGCAGGTTTCCTTCGAATACCAAGCGGTACAACACCACTGGCAGCATTAGGAAATAGATACCGATACAAGTGGCCGCAAGTGTTTCTGAAAAAACGGTGTGCCCAAATTGTGAACCTGCTAAGGAACTGCTGATTAACCCCACCGGATACAGAAACCAACTCGGTACAATGTTCGACATTTTGAAGTTGATGATCTGGAAACTAAAGAACAACACCATCATGGTAAAATGCAATAACAACGCGCAGAACCAGACAGGGTAAGCAATGACTGGTGAGATTTCGGCTAAATAGTCGCATAGAATCAATAACGCCATGCTCATTGGTGCCATCAAGCTTCCACTAAGCGGATGACGAATGTCATTGATGAAAGTATTAAAGCTGGTGAGATACCGAAGTAAAACGGGTAGCAATAACAGTGCGCCAAATGCAGCAAGGTAAGGGCGAATGATCTCACCAACCCCTGGCAGATATAATGCCCAAGCTTGCCCTAGTCCAATTACACCAAGTGCTAAAGACGCCTGAGAGGGCGGCACATTTTTTACTTGGGTTAATCTTCTCCAGTTCAACGACTTGCTCCAACTTGTTTATAGAATGTGGGTTATTTTTAGGATATCAGTGAGTAATAGATTTTTTGCTCTAATTAGAGCGTGCAATTGTGCCATCAATAGATGTTGAGGGCATTCAACTAATTTTGAGTGGATGATAGCAAGTTTAACGTTTGCTTTTTTGATTTTGATGCGGAATCGGGACATTAAGCACGTTGAATGTGTGCTTTTGTTTCATGAGTCATTTGTAATTAACGTACTTCCTCTTGCTGAGGCAGGTCTTGTTGTCTTAACTTCTCGTTTTTAAGTGTACGGTTCAATAGTTGACTGTAAATTGGCTGACCGCCAAGCATCTGCGCAATGATCACTGCACCCAAGCAAGTGATGATCAACGGCAGTATAAGGTAGTAATTATTGGTCATTTCGATAACCAGTAATATACCTGTAATCGGCGCACGCACGGTGGCAGCGAATAAGGCACCCATACCCGCAATCGCAAACATACCCGGCTCTATATTCAGTTCAGGGAAGAATGCAGCCGCGATAAGCTCAAACGCGTAACCAAAGAGTGTTCCTAGGGCAAGCATTGGTGCAAAGATACCACCCGGTGCACCAGAGCCGAAACAAAGTAGCGTGGTGAGCACGCGCCCTAAGAATATTAACAGCAGCACGTTTGCGCTGTAGTTGCCATTAGTGATATTCGGGATGATACCAATACCACCGCCAGTCAACTCCGGTATATAGAGCAGCAATAAGCCAAAGCAACCGCCCAGCAGGGAACCTGTCATTAAGTAGCGTTTACGGTCATTCTTGTGTATTGCCACAAACAGGTCTTGCGAAAGTGTAATCAGCTTATTGAAAATCACACCAAACAGGCCGAACAACACGCCTAACAACAAGAATAACCACAGAGCATCCAGTTCAGGCGGTTGGTATTGAGGCATTGTGATAACTGCAGACTGCCCGTTGATTGATCGAAAAACGATGTTGGCTGAAACCGCGGAGATGATGACGGCTTTAATTGATATGAGTGAATAGCGAAACTGTGGTCTCATCTCCTCGACTACAAACATGATGCCAGCCAGTGGTGCGTTGAATGCGGCGGCTAAACCACCTGCGGCACCCGAAGCTAATAGTGAGTGGCGAGTGTCGTCATCTTTGACTCGAAAGATATCGGTGACCATGCGACCAATACTGCCGCCCATTTGAACGGTTGGTCCTTCTCGACCTAAAACCATACCAGAGCCTAATGCGCCCATACCGCCAAAAAATTTTACTGGCAATACTCTCCACCATCGAACAGGGCGCATACCGTCCATCGCACCTTCAATTTCGGGGATGCCTGAGCCTGCAGCCTCTGGAGCAAAGCGGTGAACGAGGAAGTAACCAATAAAGGCAAATGCAGCACTAATAAGGAAAGCGGCTAGCCAAAGGGGTAAATAGCTGCCGATTTCATCTTTAAGCCAATCGGTACGAGTTTCTGTGATGAAATGAACCGCGACTTCGAAATAGGTACCCACCACGCCAGCAAGTACACCCACAATACAAGAAAGAAAGAGAACGGAAGCGGGTGTCTTATCTCTTGAGAGAAATTGATTAATAGCATCCCTTGGCATTTTGGCTAATAAGGATTGCTTAATTTTCTCTCTTCTGGTCATTGAGATAAGGCTCCTGAATGGGTTAAGGCGGGGTTGTCATAAATTATACGCGTCCTCTGCATATCCTATAGCAGCAAAGATGAAAAGTTGAATTTCATTTATGGAATGTACGTGTTACATAAATGGAATATATGGGCAATAGTGGAATCCCCGTCACAATTTTGATCGATTCTCAGATGGCACCTTGAATATCCCTAAAAATGAACCATAGTTAAATCGTAAAGCAACATAACAAACCGCAAGGAGACGTGAGGTTTTACACACAATTTGGATGGATTCAGATATAAAGTTTTAGTTTCTCGTTAATTGTTCAGGTCGATATTTAAGGCTTCCTGATTCGCGAACTCACGATTGAGTAACGAGAGTGAGGCGTACTTCAAGTACGCCTTTAGTTCGTCTGGAGCATTCATTTTTCATCGTTCCCCCCTTTTTAGTGACACTCATACAACTTCTGGCTCAAATCATTCTCCGTATAAACAAGCGATTGGGGTCAATTTCTCCGTGATTGTGTATATACTCCCTTAAAAAGGAGAACTGATATGACCAAAAAAGTTCCTACAAACATAATTACGGGTTTCTTGGGTGTTGGCAAAACGACAGCTATTTTGAACCTGCTCAAAAATAAACCTGAGAATGAAAACTGGGCTGTCCTGGTTAATGAGTTTGGCGAAATCGGCATTGATGGCGCATTAATGACAGACCAAGGTGCTTTAATTAAAGAAGTACCGGGTGGCTGCATGTGTTGTACTGCAGGTGTGCCTATGTCGGTAGGTATTAATGCCTTACTGCGCCAAAAGCCGGACCGTTTATTGATTGAGCCAACTGGGCTTGGTCACCCTAAACAGGTTATTGCGACACTCACTTCAGAGCAATACACACCTTATGTTGATTTAAAAGCGACGCTTGGCTTGGTTGACCCACGAAACCTATCCAATGAAAAGTACACGTCGAATCAGAATTTCAATGATCAACTGGACAGTGCAGATGTGATTCTTGGTACTAAGGTTGACCTTGTTCATTCTGAAGACATCGATGTGTTCAATGATTGGGTGACGGATCAAACGCCAGCAAAAGTCTTCCATAAGCTAATTCACGATGGTGAAGTGCCATTGGAAGTGTTGGACATTGAAAGAGTATACGGCAGTGCTTCCTCTCATCTTGAAGCGCATCATCATGACCACGCTGAACAAGAGCCTCAATTCCAACTGCCTCCCGGTGAAGCGTTTATCCGTAAAGAGAATAAAGGGCAGGGTTATTTTAGTTGTGGTTGGTTGTTTGGCGCAGAGCATAAGTTCGACTTCGATGCGCTATTCTCAATGTTGTCGGAGCTAACGGCTGAGCGTGTAAAAGCCGTGGTGAATACTGACCAAGGTTGCTATGCGTTTAACGTGGCGAATCAAGTGGTGTCAGTGAATGAAATTTCCCTTGATGGCTTTGAGTCTCGTCTTGAAGTGATCGACTCGCAGTTAATGCCTTGGGACGATCTCGAGCAGATTCTACTCAAGCTGTGTGGCATCAAATAGCGCCATTTTTACTGTTTGAATTGATGATCTCGGTGTTTACTTCGTTGAAGGTGGGGTAAACACCAGATTAAATGAGAAAGTTTGCGTTATATCACGATAAATGTGAGATAAATCACTCTAATTACTTTATAGTGCTCGGCTAAAATAAGAATGTAGGCTGTCTGCTTAAGGAACCCGTAACAATGTCATTTTCCTCTCAAGGTTTTGCTCCTGAATTAGTCAAAGCGTTGACTGAGTGTGGTTATGAAAAACTCACTCCAATTCAACAAAAGGCGATTCCAATGGCTCGTAAAGGCCATGATATTTTTGCTACTGCTCAAACCGGTACGGGTAAAACAGCGGCATTTTCATTGCCTGTTATTCAGCACCTTTTGAACAGCGGTAAAAAGGCGTCTAGAGGAACGGCTCGCGGCCTTATTCTTGCTCCAACTCGAGAGCTCGCTGCGCAGATCGCTCAAAACATTAAAGACTACGTTAAATACACTGAACTAAGCGTTTCAGCGGTTTACGGTGGTAACAAAATGTCTTCACAAGTTCGTCAATTAGAACTGGGTGTGGATATTTTGGTTGCAACACCTGGCCGTTTGGAAGAACACTTAGAAGCGGGTAACGTGTCTATCGCAAACCTAGAATTTCTAGTATTCGATGAAGCTGACCGTATCCTTGATATGGGCTTTATCAATGCCGTTCGTAAGATCATGTTGGATGTAGAAACATCGCCGCAAATCATGATGTTCTCGGCAACGACTTCTACTCAGTTAAACCAACTGTCTGTTGATATTCTACGTAAACCAAAACGTATTAGTGTTGAGCGCGAAAACTCAACGGCTTCTACTGTTGGTCACGTGGTGTACCCTGTGGATCAAGAGCGTAAAACAGAACTGCTTTCTGAGCTGATTGGCCGTAAAAACTGGCGCCAAGTGCTTGTGTTCGTGAACTACAAAGAAACAGCGAATGACGTTGTTAAAGAGCTTAAATTAGACGGCATTAAAGCGGTACTTTGTCACGGTGATAAAGCACAAAGCGCTCGTCGTCGTGCTTTGGATGACTTCAAAGAAGGCAGAGCACGTGTGATGGTAGCAACCGACGTTGCAGCCCGTGGTCTTGATATCGAAGACTTACCACATGTAATTAACTACGACATGCCTTTCCTAGCGGAAGATTACGTTCACCGTATTGGCCGTACAGGTCGTGCTGGTAAACAAGGTCATGCGATTTCTTTCGTTAACCGCGAAGAAGAGTTGACTGTTGTTCAAGTTGAAACACTGATTCAACAACGTATTCGTCGTGTTGAACAACCGGGTTATGAACCGAAGAAACGTGATGCTTACATCGAGAAGCTGAACACTAAATCGGCGTACAAAAACCGTCAGGGTCGTAGGAACAATGCAAACGAAGAGCCTCAAGATCAAGCAAGCGCTGAACGTCGTTTGACTATGATGAAGCGAATTAAAAACCGTCGTAAGTAATTACGGTTGGTGACTAAAAAGAGCCACTGTTATGTGGCTCTTTTTGTTTGTATTGCTCGCAATATTGTTTATTGTCATTACTGCTTCGTTTCAACCTCGCTTCATTTCAAGCCCGATCAAGAAACAAGAACTATTAAATAAAAATAAGTCGATAAGGTAATAATATGGATAGCGCACTACTTTGGGCTTTTATTCCCACTTTTTTCTTTGTGTCAATCACGCCCGGTATGTGTATGACCTTGGCTTTGACGCTAGGAATGAGTGTTGGATACAAGCGTACATTATGGATGATGATCGGTGAATTGGCTGGTGTTGCGGTGGTTTCTATTGCTGCGGTATTGGGTATTGCATCTATTATGTTGAACTACCCGTGGCTATTTACGGGCTTCAAATTTGTTGGTGCAGCTTACTTGTTCTATTTAGGCGTTCAGATGTGGCGTTCAAGAGGCAAGCTGGCGATCAGTACTGACAACCAAACAACAAAAGTCAGCAATGATTGGGACTTGGTGGTTCAAGGCTTCGTAACGGCAATCGCGAACCCGAAAGGCTGGGCATTCATGATTTCGTTATTGCCTCCTTTCATTAACAGTAATAAAGACTTAGCCCCGCAATTGTTGATTTTAGTGTCTATTATTCTGGTTTCTGAATTTGTCTGCATGACCTTGTATGCTACGGGCGGTAAGAGCCTAAAACATATGCTGGGTAAAGCCGATAACGTTAAGTTGATGAACCGTATTGCAGGTACGTTAATGATGGGCGTTGGTGTGTGGTTGTTCGTGAGTTAACTGTGATTAACGGTATTGCGATCAACTATAACGGTTGAGATCCCGAATCAGTCGTTTCTCCTTCTCGAGGATGACGCGTACTTGGGAGGGCGAACTCTTGGGAAGATGATGAGCTAAAGGCTCAGATTCTTACTTAAACTAGAGAATGAATAGAATATAAAAAGAGCGATAGGGCATTTAGCCTTATCGCTCTTTTTCGTTGTAACGTATTTAGAGTGAGCCGCTTTTAGTCACTATAGATATCAAAGAGACCAGCTTTAGTTCCCTGATTAAACGGCGATTTCACCGCCGTCTTCACGACGAATCACTACGGTAGATGCTCTTGGGCGAACATTGCCTTGAGTCTGTGCAGTCGCATCTTCTGACGATGGCCAGTTTGCAGGGTGTTGAATGTTCACAAACAGTGATTTGTAATCAGGGCTAATGGTAAAGCCAGTTACTTCACAACCGTTTGGACCCACAAAGAAGCGCTTAAGTTGCGCTTGGTTGCCTGCATCAATCACCGCGCTGTTGCCTTTGTCATCTGTTAATTGAGATGGAACCACAGCCAGCATTTGGTCATTGGTGTAGCCAGTGACTTCGTCTGCGCCGTTATCCGTCTGAATCCATAAAATGCCACGAGCATCAAATGCTAATCCATCTGGGCTAGCAAACTGGTTCATGTCTGTTAAGCCAGAGCGGTTGATAGACTTATCTTCTACTGCTGGTGAGCCAAATACAAAGATATCCCAATCGAATTCGCCTGCTGTTTTGCCTTCATCCCAACGGATAACATGGCCAAACTTGTTATTTACGCGAGGGTTCGCTGAGTTTGCTTCTTTACGTTTATTGTTATTCGTCAGCGTTAGGTAGGCTGTGCCTGTCATTGGGTCAACTGAACACCATTCCGGACGATCCATTGGTGTTGCACCCACAAGGTCGGCTGCGCCAGCCGTATTGATGATAAGTGCTGCTTGAGAATCAAATGAGTCACCAAGTTTGCCGCCGTTCGTTGTTGTGCTGCTAAGTGTTAGCGGTAACCACGTACCAGAACCGTCATCGTTGAACTTAGCCACATACAGCGTACCTTTATCCATGAACTTGTCACCGGCACTTAGGCGATTGCTTGGCTGAGCGTCGCGTGCGTCCCATTTCTCTTCAGAGACGAATTTGTACAGGTATTCAAAACGAGAGTCGTGGCCAGAATAGAACACGATAGGCTCACCTTCAGTAAGTTTGCCAAACGTACAACCTTCATGACGGAAACAACCTAATGCTGAACGTTTCTTAGCGCGAGAGTTTGCGGTGTATGGGTCGATTTCAACGATGTAGCCGTGACCGTGTGCTTCGTTACGGTAATCATCCATTGCTGATTCGCCTGCTGGTGTCACATCAAAGCGCGCGAACTCGTCCAGTCGTTCTTGTTGGTTGCCAGAAAGTGTGTCCCAACCGTAGCGTGTTTTGTCCGTTGCGATGCCAATACGCTCCTGAGCTGGTGTCGTTGCGCCTTTATTAACAAAATAACCCGGCCAGTTCTCTTCACAAGTTAAATAAGTGCCCCAAGGTGTGTAGCCGTTACCACAGTTATTGAGTGTGCCTCGCGCTTGGCTACCATCTTGTGAGAATTTAGTTTTTGTAAATTCACTGTGCGCAATAGGGCCAGAAAGATCCATCACAGTAGCACCTGTGTAGCGACGGTTTAGTGGATCGTTATCGACCATTACCCATTGATTGTCTTCAAGCTTGATGCGAACCACACTCACACCGTGTGCGTTGATCTCTTTACGTACTTCATCAATGCTAGGGCGAGCGCCTTCATTGTATGTTGGGCCGTTGGTGTGTAGTGCTTTTTGATCGATGTATTCATGGTTGATCACCAATAAGCCATCATTGCTGTTGCCGTCTAATGGAAAAAAGTGCATGCCATCATGATGCATCCCAAGCGCATTGGCTTGGTCTTGTGCGTTGTTTGTTCCGTCTTTGAGCCAGGCATTGCCTTGCTTGTTAAGCGGAGTCCCCCAAGGAACCAGTACTTGTGCCGTGTAGCCTTTCGGTACAACTACGCTGTCTGTTAATGAGCCTTTAACCGATTCAAATGCCAACGTAGCAGCGCTTTTTTGTGCTCCGTTTGATGATGCCGTTGCAGCGTGAGCCGTGCTATGGCCTGCTAAGCCGAAAGCACCGAATGCGGTCATTGCACTTATGCCTAAACCGCCTTTCAAAACGTTTCTTCTTGATAGGTTAGCGTCGAGTACTTCTTCGAATGGTTTGTTTTTACTCTTATTGAAACGAGTGCTATCAAATGTTTCCTTGCTCATCTGTACTGCTTCCTATTGGCTGTAATTATTATGGGTTATTCATGACTAGCTCAGTTATTAATCGAATGGTTAATAACCTGGATCAATGCGTGAGTTATCCTGAAGCAGTTAAGTGACAGATTTTTATAGATTTGATTAAGGTTTTGTTTCTGCAGCACGATTTTTGCGATTAAGCGTGATGAGTAATACAAAACTCTTGGGAAATGAAGAGGAACTGTGTATAAGTGCTTTATTAAACGTAGAGAGAGACTGTTATGAAATTAGATAAAATCGAAAACAAAAATCGCCGCCTTCGCAAGAAATTATACTTAGGTGAATTCGCGATTCTGGGTTTTGAAGTAAGCTGCAAGACATCGATTACTGATTTTGACCAATACGATGTGTTCATTGATGAGTTCATCGACTTCATCGATAGCATCGGTCTGTGCTTTGGTGGCGGTGGCCTTGAGTTGTTTGAAGGTTTCCTATGCTCTATTGAGCGTTACCGTTCAGTAACAGAAGCAGAGCAGCTGCAAGTTGCACAATGGCTTGAAGCTCGTGCTGAAGTAAGCAAAGTTGAAGTTAGCGAACTTATTGACGCAAACTACGCATTCTAAATTAATGTTGTGCTGTCAGCTCAACGTAGAGGTCTGTTACGGCTTTTAGAATGAGCAACAACATGCCAGAACAAAGGCCGAATCGGTATATCGATTCGGCCTTTTTGCGTTTGTTACGTTCCATTTTTCTTCACACTCTTATTTTTTATAGCTTCACAGGAAATTAGTGAAACTATGGTTTTCGAATAAATATCAGCGCTTCACTGTTACTTTTCTTAGCAGTAAGAAGTTTGAATAAACTTGTGAGAGTTTTATGAGAATTCAATGAAGTTGCTGATAGATTTGATCGCCATTCTTAGAGTCAACAACACCACAATTCGTTCTGGCAAAGGTAACGGTATATCGCTGTTATTCGTTTTGTTGGCAACGATAGGACTCGATAAAGGATGGAATCAAAATGAATAAACGAACTCAAATCAGCTTAGTGGTTAGCTCTGCTATGTTGGCCTTTGGAACAGCACAGGTTCAAGCAGCACAGCTAGAGGTGACGGTGACCAATGCAACGAAAGGAATCTATTTTACCCCTATTTTGGCAGCGGCTCATGATTCTAACTTGTTTATGTTTAGGACGGGTGAAACCGCTTCAGCAGAGTTGGAGTCGATGGCGGAAGGTGGCGACATCTATGGCTTATCGAGTTTAATCACCAATGCGGGTGGTGTGGTTGTCGAAAACCCAGCAAGCGGAATACTAAATCCTGGAGTAGCGACCACGTTTGATATCGATACGGGTGATTTGGCTTACTTGTCATTAGGCGCGATGTTACTGCCAACCAACGATGGTTTTGTTGGGTTAGACAGTTGGAAGATCCCAACTCAAGCCGGTACCTATAAGGCAAACCTAAACAGCTACGATGCAGGTACGGAAGCGAATGACGAGTTAGCTGCTAGCATGCCTAATCCACCCTTTATAACCTTTGGCGCTGGTGGTACGGGCGTAGAAACCGCGCTTTCAAATACCAAGGTTCATGTTCACCCTGGCAACCTTGGTGACAGTGATCCGGTTGCAGGTATAAGTGACCTCGATAGCAGCAGCCATCGTTGGTTAAACCCTGTAGCGACTATCACCATCGTTGTGAAGTAAGGGGGATGTATGAAAGCTAGAATTCTATTTATCGCGGCCTCTGTCGCTGTTTTGGCGGGTTGTCCGGATGATGACGATGATTATTATCGTTACGATGTCAGTGTTACTAACCTAACACCCAATCAACCTATGTCACCACTTGCGGTACTTACTCACAATACGAATTTTGACTTATTTGAAGTTGGCCAGAGTGCCTCTGTGGATCTTGAATACTTAGCAGAAGGCGGGAGCAACTCTCAACTGCTTGCTTTGAGTGATAGCGACGATAATGTTTACCAAGGCATTTCAGGAAATGGGCTGATCTTGTCGGGCGAAAATGACACGCTCTCCATCCGAGTCGATCCTGCTTTAGAAGGTTACCTTTCGGTTGCTTCGATGCTCGTGAATACCAATGATGCGTTTGTAGGTGAATCTGGCTTATCGCTGAAATCTTTAGCGGTGGGCGACACGTTCGTTATGAACATGAACGTGTGGGATTCAGGTACGGAGCTGAACGATGAGCTTGCAGCAACCATCCCCGGGCCCGCAGGCGGTGGTGAGGGCTTTAATAGCGTAAGAAATGACAATGATGTGGTGAGCTTCCACTCAGGCGTCATCAGTCAAGATGATGGCTTAACGACCTCAGCTCTAAGTGCTAATCATCGCTTCCTTAATCCAGGTGCGAGAATCACCATTACCCGAACTGAATGATTGGGTTAAGCGTGAAATGAAAGAATTCCTGCTCTTTTCCGGTCAATTGAAAGGTGGGTAGACTCCGAATAGAGCAGGGAACATGAATAGTGCTGCGGTAAATTTGATGGCAAACATATTACTAGTTGAAGACGACGATGATTTAGCGGAACTGGTGCAAATGCATCTCAAGTTTCAAGGTCATCATGTCGAAAGAGCCAATACGATTGAAAAAGCACAGGGTCTATATCTGGATGGTCAGTTTGATTTAGTCGTCCTCGATCGAGGCTTACCTGATGGTGATGGGCTCGACTTTTGTCGGATGATCCGTCAGCAGGAAGATTGGACTCCCGTGTTGATGCTCACAGCAAGAGACGCTGAACTGGATAAAGTCTCGGGCTTAGAAGCCGGTGTCGATGATTACATCACCAAGCCATTCAGTGTGCTCGAGTTTCAAGCTCGTGTTCGTAACGTTTTACGTCGGGTTAATCATGCAGAAGCCACGATCAAAGAGGCTCCAACAACGGAATCTGTGATGAGTTTTGGTGGCCTTACCATTCAACCGGAGCGTCATCAGGTTTCTTTAAACAACCAAGATGTCTTGTTGACCGCGACAGAATTTACTTTACTTCATTTCTTAGCCACCCGTCCGGGTCGAGTGTATAGCAAAGATGAGCTGCTTGATCATGTATGGCACACCAACCATACAGGTTACCACCACACCGTTTGTAGCACCGTCAACCGTTTACGAACCAAGCTTGCTATGCCTAACAGCGATGATGATTTTATTAAGACTGTTTGGGGTGTTGGGTATAAGTTTGAATCGAAGGCTTAGGGTTTGATTCTCGCTTTTTAAGTTCATTAATAGAAACAGAAGTCATTAAGGAGTCAGCATGAGTTTTAAGTCGCGCTTAGTGTTGTTTACCAGCTTGTGGTTTCTGTTGGTGAGTGTTGTTATCGCTTACACTTATCATTGGCAAAAAGAGACCATTGAACAACGAACAAAACAGAGCCTACACAAAGAGCTTGCGGTTCACATGCGCGATGATAACCCACTGATGATTGGCACTGACTACAACCCGAAAGCCCTTAAATCCATCTTTCATACCTTAATGTTGATAGGGCCGGATTTTGACATCTATTTTCTCGACAGTCAGGGCAATATCACCACGCACGCCGCGCCTGAAGGAACCAAACTCGCAAGCCAAATTGATTTAGCACCGATTAAGCAGTTTCTAAACGATGAGCCTTATCCGATTCTGGGAGAAGACCCGATCAACCCAGACTCTCGCAAGGTGTTTTCTGTCGCAGCGATTGAAGAGTTAGGGTCTACGGTTGGGTATCTTTATGTGTTAATTGGCAGTAACCGCCATACTGTGATTGCAAATTCACAGGTCGACACACCCTATATCGCACTGGCTGGCCTTATGTTGGTCTCTATTTTGGGTTTTGCCTTAGGAGCTTATCTATTGGTTAAACGCAGCCTGTTGAACCCGATAGAAGCCGTAACCCATAAGTTGCAACAGCAAGCCGAACAAGACTTTCGCTTAGAACCTAATTTCACACATCAAGTACCAGAACTGGTGCCGATCGCGCATTCTTATCAGTTGATGGCAAAGCACATTCAACAACAGTTTCTGCAACTGGAGTATCAAGCATCGCATCGTAGGCAGAGCCTATTGCAACTGAGTCATGATCTGAAAACACCGTTATCGAGTGTGTTGGGTTACCTAGAGACGTGGAAGATTCAAAATCCACAATCGGATCCCTTGATCGATGTGGCCTACCGTAATGGCAACAAATTATCTGATCAGCTCCATTCGCTGCTAGATAACGCTAAACATGATAATCCTGTTCCCATGTATCAATACGCTTCGATCGACTTAAATGTGTTGATGAGTGAGTGTTCGGAAACGATCCGAAGCAAGTATCTTCATAAAAAGGTCGAGATTAACGTCAACATGCCTAGTGGAATAAAGGCAGTAGGGGATAGCGATTTACTTGAGCGGTTGGTTTTAAACTTGTTAGATAATGCGCTGAGGCATAGCCCAAATGGAACCATGGTGTCGCTGGATATCGGTTTGGAAGCAGATTCCAAGCGAGTGAAGGTGGTAATTCATAATGAGGTTGAGCTGGAAGCGCCAAACGGTTCGTTGGGTATTGGTACTAAAATCGCTCAGTCGATATTAATGCTGCATCACAGCGTATTAGAAACAACAAAGGCAGAGAACTCGTTTAAACAAAGTTTCTATTTGCCGTCGATATAGCGTTATTTGCGTTCGATTTAGTTCTATTAGGATTAGCTTAGGGCATAGACGAATTGTTCACTGAGTAGCGAACAACTCGTTGAAAAGCTTTAAATTGAAGAGGCTTTAAGCGTCTTCATTTCCTTCTTCGTTGCTTTCTTCGTTACCTTCATTCACTTTCGCGTAAAAATGAAGCAGTTCTGTCAGCTCTTTTACCCAACCGAATGCTTCTGTCGGTGCTTTTTCCAAAATCTTCTCCACTTTCTCGCAATGAGTTTCAAGGTCGATGGCTTGCTCAAGGTTGAACGACATTGCGTAGAAGTGCCAAAGCAATAGACGTGTCATACGCTCAATGTTTTGTTGTGAGTTATCTGACTCACTAAATGCAAGGTTCACTTCACTCAGCGCGATTGCGGTCATTCGTAGCATCGCATCGAACTTCGCTGACTGCATGCGCTCTTCACTGGTGACTTCTTCCTGCTCAAACGTAAACAATTCCGTCATCGCGTCTTCAGGGACAAGACGATGGATCATTCTTAAACTGAATTCTTCTAGTTCCTCGCGAGGCATGGTGTTTAAGCTAGTTAAAGTGTAATCGCGTTGCATAGCGTTCTCTTGGATGAGCAAAAAGGTCGGACAGTTTAATGGAGAACTGAGCTTAGAAAAAGCATATTTTGGATAAGCCCACGTTTGCAGGCTTATCCAAGTCTCAAACGCCTTAGACTCAGCGCTTAGAGGTTATTTATAGCGACTTAAACATTGTATAGCGACTCAAACGTTATCAGCTTTTGCTGAAGCTTGGTGGTTGATACTGCATAGACTGATCGTTTCTCATGAAAATGTTGCTAGCGACCAAGCTGCCGATGCAAATCGAACAAAGAGCAATCCAAGTCATCGCATCTGGAATCTCGTTAAACAGTGGAACCGCCAACAAGGTAGCGACGGCGGGAGTGGCACTTCCGAAAGCCGCCGAGCGCTCTGCACCTAATGTGTTAACTGCATAAAGGTAAGTGAATGCGGCAATTAAACCAGCACCGACGCCTTGCACTGTAGAATGTACAGCAAGCTCGGTAAATGGCCACTGTGTGATTGGTGTATCCATTAGATGGCTGGGTAGGCTGCCAGTCAAGATAAGGAGCAGTAATAGCAAAGTAGAACACAATGAAATGAACCCCGCACTCACTAATGCATCAAGGTTGGCGACACGCGCTGAGATAGTAAAAGTGGCCCACATTAAGCTTCCACACAAAAACAACAAGTGACCTTTGGTGTATTCAAAGTTGAAGCTGCTTAAGCTACTGCCTAAAAACAGCAATATGCCGAGCAAAACCAGAGCTAAACCGGCGATACGGTGTCGGCTTAGTGGTTGCTTAAAAACGAGTACCGCAATGCCAGTGACGAAAAGTGGCAGCGTTCCCGGAACTAAAGCACTCCCATGTGATACTGGAACAAATTGCATAGCTGTTCCTGCAACGAGCAAATAAGGCAATCCGCACCCTACAAACATGCCCGCTAGGTAGCGCTTAGGGACTGAAGAGATAGAAGTACGCGCTTTCCAAACCAAAGGTAGTAGCACTAATGCAGGGATGAGAAATCGCGTCAGTGCGATGTCTGCAGGTGTCAAATCTGAATTTGCGCCGCCTTTAAGCGAAAGAAAAAAACTCGCCCAGATGAGCAGAGTAACAACGATAGATAGATAGCCAAGCTTCATAATAAATAAGGAAAGTGGATTATGCTTAATTATGAATTAAGAGCTATGCCATAGGTTGGCAAATTTAGTTCTAACTTGAGTTATCATTGAGGATTCCTGCTAATATTTATCAAATTATTAACGAATTTAACCAATGATCGGCATTTACTATGGATAGAATTGATAGGCATCTTCTAGAGTTGCTACAAAAAGATGGCAGGTTAACTACGGCTGAGTTAGCAGATGAAGTCGGTTTATCACCTTCACCGTGCGCAAGACGCATCAAAAGGCTTGAGGAAAAGGGAATTATTGACGGTTATCGTGTGAGCTTGTCGCGAGAGCAAGTTGGCATTGCTATGAGTGTCTTCGTTGAGGTGAGTCTAAATAACCATCAAGAAGTGTCGATCGATAAATTTGAAGGCGTTATTGTTGAGATGGAGGAGGTGATCAGCTGCCACGTAGTATCTGGCGCTTATGATTATCTGTTAGAAGTGGTTAGCCCGAATCTGATGGCCTATGAGGCGTTTACAAGAAAGCTGCAACGGCTCTCAAACGTCAAGGACATACATACGCATCTCGCGATTAGACAAGTGAAAGGTAATGCACCGCTGCCTGTCTATGTTGATTAAGATTGATTGTGTTGACAAAGACTGACTGCTCTAAATAGCTCGATTAAGCCAAGTAAGAGCGATTAAGCTGAAAGGGTAACTTATATGCATTGAGGTTGGTTGGCGAGCTGAAAAGGCAATGTTCTACTGCTGATAGAAAAGTCAGGTTGAAAACTAAACTGGGCTCGACAACTTAACATAGCGGCCATAAAAAACGGAGCACCTTGTGAAAGGTACTCCGTATGTATAGGTGCAAAAATCAGTGATATTTAAAGTTAGAGATTGAACAATCTCCGGTTTTTACATTAATTCTGAATGAAAATGCATGTGAATGGTAATCCACACCGTCATTCCAAATTGTCTCTCCAAATATCTTACATAGCTCTAGCTCACTTACTGAACCGAACTCTTCCATGTGTTTAGCGACAGATAAAAGTTTACCTCTTATCTCTGCAGTCCCTTCCGTGTTACTCAAGCAGTTGAAAGCCATAGTCTTTTGCATATTACCTAGCCAAAATGTTTCTTGTTATTAAGTTATATGAAGATTCATGATAACAATTTTCTGGCGTTTGTAAATCTATTTTGTGATGAATATCTCACATATTTGCTTGCATTGGTCGGAAAGTGAACTTTATTGTTGATAGTTACCACATTAACTTTACAAGCTATTGATAAAGCTTTGATTAACGATTTTTCTGGATATTCTGGCAGCGAGGTAGTCCGTTATGAGAATAAATCCAGTCGAGGAATAGAGTGCGGTGAGTATGAGCTTCAGTTTGATGCATCGTTTATTCTGTGAATACAGAAAACCACGGGTTTACCCGTGGATGAATGCCAATTCCAAAATTACAGCGTAAGCTGTTTGTAATTTTGGTCAACGCTTTAGCGTTGTCACGGTAAGTACCCCGGGCATGCCCGGGGGAATCTTCTGGTGCTTTTGCATGGCGTGCATCATCTATCATTTTGGCTTCCTGACGATACTTTGACGACAACTGACGGAATTTTTCGCTGAGTGTGTGGAGATCTTTGGCGAGCGATTTCGAGCTCGTTACGTACAACTGTGCGCTTTCAGTTTGGCGCGGAAGTTTTGCTCTAGCACAGTGTTGAGCAACGGCTTGCCATGAGTGAATGAGAGATTGAGCTCCGTCTAATTCGGTAGAGACGACGTATGCCTGTTTTAACAAAACCTCAGAGACATCATAAGCGGTATTCATATGACTATTGAGCTGCACATTAAACCTTTCTTCATATTTTGCCCAAAGCTCAATGATCTGTGTTTCGTTGAAGTGTTTAGATAGCAGAGTTTGTGACTCATAGGTTGAGAGAACTTGGTTGAACTCTTTGGTGTATTGGTTGTAGCGATCTTCATATACGAGTTGGCGATCCAACAATGTTTGCCAGTTTTCACGATCGCAATGGCTTGCGACCGCGGCATTGGCAATCAAAGGTACGCTCATAATGATAACCTTTACCCAAAAACGCATGACTTTCCTCTACTTACCGTGCTCTCTACAGACAGTATAGATGAGTGGCAGCATGAGTTGATGTACACTTCATGTAACCCTAAAACGGAAGAGCTGGTGGATTTGATGAAAAAAGCGCTGATCGCTTTACTTGTATTGTTAATATTGGGCGGAGGAGGAGCGGCGTACTACTTCTTTGTTATGAAAAAAGACCCAACACCAGCAGAGAAAACCGAAGAGTCCGTTGAAGAAGTTACTCAGCCTGAAGCGGATTTAAAACCGATCATGGAGCTTAAACCTGAGCCAGAACAGACAGAGTTTTACGTTCTGGATAGAAAGCTTGAAGTGGTAGAACAACCAGAAGTTGATGGCTTGATAACAGATTACCTCTACAAAGGCGAAAAAGTCGAAGTACTTGAAAAACAAGGTGAGTGGGCTCGTATCTCAGATTACATCGTTCTAAAAGAAGGTGGACCACAGACAGCCGAATGGGTTTCGATGTCTGGCCTATCTGATGATGAAGTGATTATTTCCGAGAAAGAAAGCATAGAGATATTGGATTCATATTTGGTTAAATCCGACGATCTTAAGATCCATAAAGAGAAGTTCCGTAAGACGGTTGCAGAGCTGATCTCTGATGGCGAATGTGACCCAAGTGACTTCGAGGAGTTAGGTGGTTGGGTGAAGTCGGTGAAGTACAGTGACCGAGATGTCTATTTTATTTATTGCGGCGGACTATCGCTTGAAAATAAAATTTATTTAGATGTAAATACAAATGAAATATTTACTAAGTAGGATCTACTTCGCTATTAATATCAGATTTATTAATAGCGATTAGCCTTTCTATTTATTGATTTAGATTGAAAGCCCACTCTCTTGAGAGTGGGCTTTTTTATTGCCTATTCACTTTGATTCATCGAGTCAGGTTGTAAGCTAGTGTGAAATTAACATTTACTTATATTGTATTTTATACAGAAGTGCCTCGATAGATTTATTAATAGGAAATAGCAATGTCGATATTATTCCTACGATCAATTGTTTACTTTTTCAATATTGCATTCTCATTGAAACAAGTTAAGTCGTGTCATTTTATTTAAAGTAAACAAAGGCTTATCGGTTTGGTGATATAATTGAAGTTAAATAAAGTCTATTAATATCAGTTGTTTGCTGTAGTTTACATAATCGCAACATTTCATGGATTTTGGGATGTAAGTCAGATTTTTAGCCATAACATGAAAATATTTTTTATTTGTAATAATACTTTTTGATTTTTAGATGTAGGGTTTAATTAAAGCAAAACGTAAATTTTAATTATCGACTAAGACATTATCTTATTAACATCATTGTTATTTAATTGCTTGTAAGGGATGGAATCATTAATGAAAAAACTTGCTTTAATTACAGGATCAAAAGGCGGTATCGGCTCAGCAATTTCTTCTAAATTAGTCGAGGATGGCTATCGTGTTATCGCGACCTATTTTACTGGGAATTATCAGTGTGCACTGGATTGGTTTAACGAAAAACAGTTTACTGAAGATCAAGTGAGATTGTTTGAATTAGATGTCACCAACACCGCTGAATGTGCACAGAGCTTAAGCAAGTTGTTAGAAGAAGAAGGCACGGTGGATGTTTTGGTCAACAACGCGGGTATTACTCGTGACAGCGTCTTCAAAAAGATGAATGCCGAAGCTTGGAAAGAGGTGATTGAGACTAACCTCAACAGCCTATTCAATGTGACACAGCCTTTGTTTGCTCCGATGTGTGAAAAGGGCAACTGCAGAGTCATCAACATTTCTTCAGTGAACGGTCTTAAAGGTCAGTTCGGACAGACTAATTATTCCGCAGCAAAGGCTGGAATGATTGGTTTTTCAAAAGCACTGGCTGCTGAAGGTGCAAGGAGTGGTGTGACAGTAAACGTGGTTGCCCCCGGCTATACCGGCACGCCTATGGTTGAGCAAATGAAGCCTGAAATCCTTGATTCAATTAAAAACCAAATCCCAATGAAACGTTTAGCTACGCCTGCAGAAATTGCAGACGCAGTGGGCTTTTTAGCGAGTGAATCTGGTGCGTACATTACAGGCGAAACACTGTCTGTGAATGGCGGCTTGTACATGCACTAATAAGTGAAACTTAAGGGGATTGAATGATGGAAAAGGTATTTATTGTTGCTGCAAAGCGCACACCTATTGGTGCATTTACAGGGTCGTTAAAAAACATCACAGCAGGCGAGTTAGCGGGCGTCGCGATTAAAGGGGCTTTGGAGTCCGTAGATCTTTCGTTGGATGCGATTGATGAAGTGATCGTTGGTAATGTGATTTCGGCAGGTCAAGGTATGGGGGTTGCTCGTCAGGCTTCCATCTATGCAGGGTTACCTGAGGAAACACCTGCATACGGTGTGAACATGATCTGCGGCAGTGGTATGAAATCGGTGATGGACGCAGCAGCGCACATCAAAGCACAAGATGCTGAAGTCGTTATTGCAGCGGGTGTTGAGGTGATGTCTCAGATTCCTTTTATTGTGCCACCGAGTATTCGCAACGGGCACAAGATGGGTGACATCTCGATGAAAGACTTGTTGGTGGGTGATGGGTTAACCGATGCGTTCAATCACTACCACATGGGCATGACGGCTGAAAACATCGCCAATGCTTTGAATATTTCGCGTCTCGCACAAGATAACTACGCGTTAGAAAGCCAACAGAAAGCAGTTGCTGCGATTGAAGCGGGTAAGTTCAAAGGACAAATCGTCCCTGTCGAAGTTAAGCAGCGTAGACAAACCGTTACTTTTGATACCGATGAGTATCCGAAGTCAGACGCGACATTCGAAGCTCTACAAAAGCTTCGTCCAGCCTTCGACCGAGAAGGAACGGTCACCGCTGGTAATGCGTCAGGCATCAATGATGGCGCAAGTGCCATTATCTTAGCGTCTGAATCGGCGGTCTTGAAATACGGCCTGACACCACTGGTAGAGCTGAGCAGCTACGCACAATCGGGTTTAGACCCAAAGATCATGGGATTGGGTCCAGTAGAAGCAGTATCTAAAGCGCTAGATAAAGCGGATTTAACTTTAGAAGAAGTCGAGCTGTTTGAGTTGAATGAAGCCTTCGCTGCACAGGCGTTAGGCGTAATGTACCAGTTGTCTGAACAACATGATCTGCCGCTTGAAGCGTTCAAATCTAAAGTTAATGTCAACGGTGGCGCTATCGCACTTGGTCACCCTCTAGGGGCATCAGGTAACCGAATTATTGTTTCACTCATCCACGAAATGATCGAGCAACATACCAATTATGGTGTTGCTTCGCTTTGTGTGGGCGGGGGAATGGGAACCGCTGTTTTGCTTAAAGGTATTGAGGGTTAGAACTCGACATGCCGTAGGCGAGCCAAATTGGTTTTTTAAGCTATTTATTCTTTAACTGTTTCTTTATTAAGCTATTTCTTCACTAACTATGTATTCACCAGGAGTTACTTATGTACACGGATATTTTCAAAACAATCACAGACCAAACTGAAAAGCAGTTCGAACCGTACTTGAAATTCAACAAGTTGGTTGCAAAGAACGTTCAAACAATGACTGAACTTCAAATGAATGCGTTGCAGACTTATACCGATATGGGTCTTGCACAAATGAAAGCAGTCAGTGAAATCAAAGACGTAAATAGCCTCACCGCTTTTAACGGCCAGCAACTAACGGCACTTACTCAATTGTCTCAACAGATGATGAGTGATAGCTCAAAAATGCAAGCTGCTGCAAAAGAGTTCAAAGAAGATGTTGAAACACTAACAACTGAAAACTTGAAAACAGTTACACCTGCATAAAACTAGTCGCCATCGAGCTAGTACAGGTTGGCCTGTACGGCTTGGTGGCGATTTTCCGATTATTGGAGTCATGTTATGTTTCAACACTTCTTTTCGGACTACCTTGTTAAGCTTCAACAAACAAACCAGCAATGGTGGGAAAATTTTGAACAAAACAAGGAAGCCGCGCAATCTCCCCTAAATAAAGCGATGCAAGAATTGAATTTTGATGATGCATCGAAAATTTTTGAGCAAGCCGCAAACCAACCAGCCGTTCTACTTCAGCTGCAATCCCAATGGTGGGAACAGCAACTGCAAATCTGGCAAAACGCAGCACTGATGGGTAACACTGAAAGCGTTATCACTGAAGATCGTGGTGACAAGCGTTTTATCGATGATGCATGGAAGAACGACCCTTTCTATAGCTTCATCAAGCAATCTTACTTGCTGTTTAGTAAAAGCTATATCGATACCATCAACTCGATTGAAGGCATTGACGAGAAAACCAAAGAGCGTGTAGCGTTCTTTTCACGTCAGGCTATCAATGCCATGTCCCCAAGCAATTTTATCGCGACTAACCCAGAGTTGATGAAGCTGACTCTTGAGAGAAATGGCGAGAACCTTCTTGATGGGTTAGAGCAGTTGCAAGCGGACGTGGAAGCGAGTGCTGACATCCTTAAGATCCGCATGACCAATAACAACGCATTCCGATTGGGTGTAGATGTCGCGAATACAGAAGGTGATGTCGTCTTTCAAAATGACTTGTTCGAACTGATTCAGTACCACCCAAAGACACCACAAGTTAATGCGACACCATTGTTGATCGTTCCGCCGTTTATCAATAAGTACTATATTCTTGACCTTCGTGAGAAGAATTCGATGGTACGTTGGTTGCTTGAGCAAGGGCATAGCGTATTCATGATGTCTTGGCGCAATCCGGGCGAGGCGCAGAAAGACCAAGAATTCGGTGACTATGTCACGGAAGGTGTCGTTAAGGCGGTCACTGCTATTGAAGACATTACCGGCAAAGAACAAATCAATGCCGCAGGTTATTGTATTGGCGGTACGGTACTCGCATCTACGGTGGCTTACTATGCGGCTAAGCGTATGAAGAAACGCATAAAAACGGCGACCTTCTTTACCACGTTATTAGATTTCTCTCAGCCGGGTGAGGTTGGGGCGTATATCAATGAGACGATAATCGACGCGATTGAGAAACAGAACAACGCGAAAGGCTACATGGATGGTCGCTCGTTGAGCGTGACGTTCAGTTTGCTTCGAGAGAACAGCTTGTACTGGAATTACTACATTGATAACTACCTCAAAGGCAGCAGCCCGATGGAGTTCGATCTGTTGTACTGGAACAGTGATAGCACTAACGTGGCGGCTAAATGCCATAACTTCTTGCTGCGAGAGCTCTACCTTGAAAATAAATTGGTTCAAGACAAAGGCGTGAAAGTAGGTGGTGTTTGGATTGATTTGAACAAGATCAAAATACCAAGCTACTTTATCTCAGCTAAAGAAGACCATATTGCTTTGTGGCAGGGGACTTACCGTGGTGCATTAAACACTGGTGGCAACAAAACATTTGTTCTGGGTGAGTCCGGTCATATTGCCGGCATTGTTAACCATCCAGAGAAAAAGAAATACGGCTACTGGCTGAACGACAACCTAGACGATTCTGCTGACGAATGGCTAAATAACGCAAGCCACAATGAAGGCTCATGGTGGACACACTGGGATCAATGGTTACAAGGCTTTGAAGCTGACGAGAAAATCGAACCTTTCAATCAAGGTTCCGAGCTTCACCCTGTGATTGGCAAGGCGCCGGGTAACTATGTTAAACAGGTGCTGCCGATTGTTGATAAAGAGACCGCTGAGCAAGACGTCGCCGAAACAAAAGCTCCGGAAAGCGAAGCTTAGAATTGATTATCACAACTTAACAGTTGAAATACCAAGCGCCAGATAATAAAAAAGCCACTGAATTCAGTGGCTTTTTAGTATCAACTCATCCCAAAGATAATTGGCCTAAGTTGAAGCAATTTCGATTTCTAATCGATTTCTTTGTCTTTAGTCATAGATAAAAGCCAAAGAGATACGGCTGCAACACCTGCAAAGCCACCAAGAATGATAACTGGCATAGCGCTGTAACCTAGGATGTGCCAAATTACGCTTTCTAAAGTACTCATTCAATCGCTCCTTATTGCCAGCCTTCAACGCCGTGCATGTCTGGTAGTTTATGTGCGATACCTTTGTGGCAATCTACACACGTTTTTTCACCAGAAGCTAGCGCCGTTGAGTGTTGTTTCGCACTACGAGGGCTCTGCTCTGAGAAGTCCATGTAATCGAACTGGTGACAGTTACGACACTCAAGTGAGTCATTGCCTTTCATACGTTTCCACTCACGTTCAGCAAGGTGGGCACGACGTGCCTTGAATTTCTCTTCAGTGTTGATGGTTTTTGCAATAAAGTGCGCGTACAACTCTTTAGATGCCTGAACCTTACGAACAATTTTATCTGTCCACTCGTGAGGTACGTGACAATCTGAACAGATAGCACGAACGCCTGAGCGGTTAGAGTAGTGAATTGTTTCTTGGATTTCAGCAACAATAGGCGCATGACAACCAGAACAGAACTCTTCCGTATTGGTTGCTTGCATACCTGTGTTAAATGCACCCCAGAATAAAAGACCGCCAGCGAAACCCAAGAAAAGTACAACGCCTACCGCTGCTTTACTTGGTGTCGCGAGTCTTTTCCAAAACGCTTTAAGTAATTTTATCATATATAGCCTCTCTTACCGTCTGGCTACGATTAACGCAGTGAATCTACAGGTTTGAACTCGTTCTCAACTAGTGGTTTAGCATTAGCTTGAGGTACGTGACACTGTAAACAGAAGTAACGACGAGGTGATACGTCTGCAAGTACCGCATCTTCACGGTTCATGTAGTGAGTTACACTCACTTTAGTAGCACCCATTTCTTTTGCGTTTTTCCAGCTGTGGCAAGAAAGACACTTGTTAGCGTTAAGAGAAACTTCATAGCTACGAATAGTATGAGGCACTAGAGGTGGTTGGTATACGTAGTCACTCTCAAGTACTTGGTCACGAGGGAACTTTTTGAAGTCATCCGCTGCGCGAGTAGCTTCAAGTTCACTTGCACCACGTAGAGATTCTACGCCACCAATGCCGCCTGGGTTATCCAGCTCAGCTTGAGCTTGAACTGCACCAGCTAGCAAAAGACCAGCTGATAGTAGGGCAGTAATCAGTTTTTTCATGGTTAATTTCTCCGCCTAAAGGCTAATTCTTTGAGTGGACTACTTCCTTCAAAAAGTGATGAAAAAAGTAGTCACAATATTAAATACGTTAGATCTTGTATCTAGGTTCTAAAAGCAATTGGCGCTTAAGAAACCTTAGTGATCTTAACTGGACACTTCTTGTAATCCGTCTGCTTAGACAGAGGATCCGTTGCATCCAAGATCAACTTGTTGATCAGAATTCTTGCATCAAAGAATGGTACGAATACCAAGCCTTGTGGTGGACGGTTACGACCACGAGTTTCAACACGAACGCGTACTTCACCACGTTTGTTTTCGATAAGAACTTCATCACCACGGCGAAGTCCACGAGCTTTAGCGTCAGCAGGGTGGATGTAACAAAGTGCATCCGGTACTGCTTTGTAAAGTTCTGGTACACGACGAGTCATAGTACCTGTGTGCCAGTGCTCAAGAACACGACCTGTACATAGCCACATATCGTATTCATCGTTTGGTACTTCAGGTGGCGCTTCGTATGGAGCATTGATGATCAGTGCTTTACCATCTGGCTTGCCATAGAAATCCCAATCAGAACCTTTCTTAGCGTATGGATCCGAACCTTCTTTAAAGCGCCAAAGTGTTTCTTTACCGTCAACAACAGGCCAACGTAGACCACGAACTTGATGGTAGCGATCGTATGGTGCTAAATCGTGACCGTGGCCGCGACCAAAGGCTGCGTATTCTTCGAATAGACCTTTTTGAACGTAGAAACCTTGAGCTTGTGCATCGTCGTTAAGCTCTTGAGCTTCAGACAGTGGGAATGCATCAACGTTGCCGTTTTTGTAAAGTACGTCGTACATGGTTTTGCCACGGTACTCAGGCATTTTCGCAACAAGTTCTTCGCCCCAAACTTCTTCAATAGTGAAGCGCTTAGAGAACTCCATGATTTGCCATAGGTCAGACTTAGCTTCACCTACCGTTTTCACTTGTTGGTACCATGCTTGTGTACGACGCTCTGCGTTACCGTAAGCACCTTCTTTCTCAATCCACATTGCTGTTGGAAGGATAAGGTCAGCCGCTTGAGCTGTTGCTGTTGGGTATGGGTCAGAACATACAATGAAGTTATCTGGGTTACGGTAACCTGGTAGACGTTCCGTGTTGATGTTTGGACCAGCTTGCATGTTGTTGTTACACATTACCCAGTAAGCGTTGATCTTACCGTCTTTAAGCATACGGTCTTGAACAACAGCGTGAGCACCTGGTTTAGCAGGGATAGTGCCTTCTGGAAGTTTCCAGATGTCTTCTGCGATTTTACGGTGTTTAGGGTTAGCAACAACCATATCTGCCGGAAGACGGTGAGAGAACGTACCAACTTCACGAGCTGTACCACATGCAGATGGTTGGCCAGTAAGTGAGAATGGGCTGTTACCTGGAGTAGAAATCTTACCTGTTAGAAGGTGGATGTTGTACACAAGGCTGTTCATCCATACACCACGAGTATGTTGGTTCATACCCATAGTCCAAAGTGACATTACTTTGATGTTTGGATCGGCGTATTGCTTAGCCAGCTTGATCAGGTCATCTTGAGATACACCTGACATTTCAGACGCTTTCTCAACGGTGTATTCAGCAACAGAAGCTTTGTAGTTCTCGAAGCTAATATCAGTCATTTTGCCTGAGTTAGGGTTCGCAGCTGCCTGTTGTAGAGGATCATCATCACGAAGGCCGTAACCGATGTCTGTTGTTGCTTGCTTGAAGTTCGTGTGCTTGTTCACGAAATCCCAGTTAACGGCATCGTTTTGAATGATGTAGTTAGCAATGAAGTTAGCAATCGCTAGATCTGATTGAGGTTCGAAGATGTAACCCGTGTCTGCAAGCTCAAAAGAACGATGGTAGTAAGTAGACAGTACGTTTACTTTAACGTGTGGGTGGCTTAGACGACGGTCTGTAATACGAGTCCATAGTACTGGGTGCATTTCTGCCATGTTTGAACCCCACAGAACGAATGCGTCTGCGTGTTCGAAATCATCGTAACAACCCATTGGCTCATCGATACCGAAGGTACGCATGAATGCACCTACCGCAGAAGCCATACAGTGACGAGCGTTTGGATCGATGTTGTTTGAACGGAAGCCCGCTTTCATCAGCTTAACTGCTGCGTAGCCTTCCATTACAGTCCACTGGCCTGAACCGAACATACCAACGCCTGTTGGACCGTTCTTTTTCAGAGCTGCTTTCCACTTCTCAGCCATTACGTCGAATGCTTTGTCCCAAGATACTGGTGCAAAATCACCATCTTTGTGGAACTCGCCATCTTTCATACGAAGAAGTGGCTGTTCAAGACGGTCTTTGCCGTACATGATTTTTGAAAGGAAGTAGCCTTTAATACAGTTAAGGCCTTTGTTTACAGGTGCTTCTGGATCGCCTTGAGTTGCGACCACTTTACCGTTTTGAGTACCTACTAGTACTGAACAACCCGTACCGCAAAAACGACAAGGCGCTTTATCCCACGTGATTTTTGTTTGATCTGAGCTAGCAATCAGGTTGGTTGCTGTTGCTGGTAGTGTTACGCCTGCAACGGCTGCCGCTGATGCAGCCGCGTTTGCTTTCACAAACGCACGTCTTGTCATTTTCATACTTCACCCTCAAGTTGAGAATTGTTGCTTCCAGTTTCTAAATCCGTTTCGTCGAGCTCAGTCTCGATTTGGTGATAAACCAAAGCTGTCCCTAAAACGTTCTTAATGTTATTTATTGCTTCGATGGTGTCCGTTACAAAACCTTGGTTTTCGGTTTCTAGGACCACTATGATTTTGCCTTCAGGGCTGTCCCCGTAGATCTCTGCATTATCAAAATTCTCGATTTCTGCTTTGATCTCGACCAGATGCTCTGGGCTCACATGCACGACTAAACTTGATATATGCACTTCATTTAGTGCCATAAATTGCTCTCGTTATTTTTGTTTTATGCATTACTCACAAGAATAGCTGAAGTAGGGCAAACTGCTACGCAGGCCCCACAACCGTTACACTCATTTAACTCGATTTTTGGTAGAGCAACACTGCCTGCTCTAAGTTGAAATTGAATGGCCATAGGTTCACACATGTCACCACAGCTTCGGCATTCAACATTTTGTTGCGCTAAACACTTATCAGAAATACGTGCTTTTGCTTGCCAAGGCTCTCCTTGCTTTGGCTTGAAAATAGGTTCAGGACAAACATCTGCACATTGATAACAGAACGTACATTCATCAATAGAGAAATCGACGGTAGGAAATCCACCATCGCCTACAATGATTATCTTAGTCTCACAACTCTCGATGCATTTACCGCAGCGAGTGCAGTCATCTACAAAGCTTTCTAGGTTGTTAATCCAAGGCAAACGAATCTGGCTTGAGTCAACTTTTCGTCTTGAAAATAGACGGCGTTTTGATAGATCTACCACTAGATACCTATGGATGTTGCTGAGATGTTGTAATTGTGTGTCATTATTCTATTAATATCTTGTAATTAGTCCTCACAAGTAGTGTAGTTTTAGAAACAATTGTATAAATACCCCCTAAGGGCTAATTAGGGGCATATATTGTCTTAGATCAATAAATTACAAAGCGAGTGATCACATATTGAATGGAGCTATGATTTTTGATGTGTGACAATACGATCTTGCTGGCTATTCATCTCTCACTAGGAAGGCTTTTTTGCTTATAAAACCGGTTTCATCTGTCACTAGCACAATAGCAAAATCGTTGCTTTCTATACTGTTGCTGTCGGTTGCTACTACTGGCTTTGCTATCTTCACTTTGGCTTCGAGCTTGAATGATGCAGAAGCTATAAATGTGGCAGGTTCAATGCGTATGCAGAGCTATCGTTTGGCGCATGATATTCAAATAGAATCAGCTGATTACAATTCTCATATCCAAGAATTTGAGAAGTCGCTCTACTCGTCTTCAATGGCGGAGTTGGTCAGTTGGGAAGTGCCAACCGATATCACAGAAGATTACTATCTAATCATTGGTCGCTGGCATGAACTGAAGCGGGTATTGAATAGCGATGATCGTCAACATTATCTGGTGCTAGTGGAAAACTTTGTAAATGAGATAGACCACTTCGTTTTCAAGCTTCAGGAGTTTTCAGAGAATAAGCTGATTAAATTAGCGTGGGCTGGTGGTATTGGTTTAGGTGGTATTCTCGTCATATCTCTTTTTGTTGTTCACTTTGTGCGTAAACAAGTTGTTAAGCCTCTCCATGCGCTAGTCGGCGCGAGTCAGAGGATAAAAAATAGCGACTTCAAGGTGGAATTGCAGGTTACCAGCAACAACGAATTGGGTATTTTGACGAAAACGTTCAACTCAATGGCCAAAGATTTGGGTGTGCTTTATCGAAACCTCGAAGATGTCGTTGATGCCAAAACGATTGAACTGCAAAACGCGAACCAATCATTACAAGCGCTTTATTATTCGTCTCAAGAACTCACGGTAACGCGGATTGCACCTGAAAACTTTCGGGCCATCTTGCAGCACTTAGTCAGCTTAGAAGGGATTGAGTCGTTAAGATTAGAGATTGCAGATAACTCAGGTCGCTCATTGATAATGGATGAGGGCTACGACGCGAATCGTGAGTATGAAAAATTTGAGATGAAGCTGGATGATAACGAGCTCATTTTGGGTTACCTGTATTGCTCATATCATCATGGGCACTCAACAAAGACGTTAATAGAGAGCTTTATTCAACTGTTATCTCGTGCAATTTATTATAATCGCGCGCAAAAGAAAGCCGAGCAGCTTATTATTATGGAAGAGCGTGCGACAATAGCACGTGAGCTGCATGATTCACTTGCTCAGTCGCTTTCATACCTGAAGATCCAAGTGACTTTATTGAAGCGTGTGATTGGTAAATTACCTGAGCAAAAACACCGCGAACAATCAGAGCAAATTGCTTCAGAGATAGGTAACGGCTTAGCCGATGCTTATACTCAGTTAAGAGAGTTGCTCACGACATTTAGGTTGTCTATTAAAGAGGGCAACTTCGGAGATGCTTTGAGCACCATGCTCGAGCAACTCAGTGAAAGAACAGATGCCAAGATTAACTTAACCAATAATCTGTCATCGATTGAGCTTGATGCGCACAGTCAGGTTCACTTGCTTCAATTGATTCGAGAAGCAACAATAAACGCAATAAAACACGCCAATGCCGACTTGATAGATGTATGCTGTATCGATGAAGATGGTGAAGTATTAGTCGTGATCAAAGATAATGGAGATGGCTTTGACCTAGGTAGTTCGAGAATGAACCACTATGGAATGAGCATTATGCAGGAGCGTGCGGCAAGACTGAATGGCGACTTAACGATTGAAGCAGCTCAAGGTGAAGGCTGTACAGTCATATTGAAATATAAAAGTTTGAAGGAAGTTAAAGTTGACGATTTGTAAAGTAATGCTGGTTGATGATCATCCATTGATGCGCCGAGGTATAAGCCAATTACTAAGCTTTGAAGACGAATTTGAAGTGATTGCAGAGGCGAGCAATGGCACCGAAGCCGTTGCACTTGCTCACGAAGAAGAACCTGATTTGATCCTTTTGGATCTGAATATGAAAGGGATGTCTGGATTAGATACCCTAAAAGCACTTCGTACCGATGGTTCAAGCGCTAACATTGTCATCTTAACCGTATCGGATAGCCCTGCAGATATAGAAGCTATCGTAAAAGCGGGCGCTGATGGTTACTTGTTGAAAGACACTGAACCCGATGAGCTCATTGAACTGCTTAAACAAGCACACAGCGGCGACAAAGCCTATAGCAGTGTCGTTTCTCGTTACCTAAATGACGCTGACAGTCGTAATGATATCTTCGACCAACTGACTGAGCGTGAAACTCAGATCCTTCAAGAAGTTGCGAAAGGTTACCGTAACAAGCAAATTGCTGATCATCTGTTCATTTCTGAATCGACAGTTAAGGTACACATGAAGAGCTTGCTGAAGAAGCTGCAGGTACCTTCACGTACGGCTGCAACGGTTCTTTATCTAGAACGTTACGGTGAAATGAAGTAGGGCTTGTTCCTTTGAAATAAACTATTTCAAGCCATGCTACTAATTACAATGTTAGGTTCAATTAAGGTTAGGTTCTGATGATATTGAACTTAAATTGTTTCCTTAGATACGCAGACGATTTTTATTAAGCCAGTAATGTAAGTTGCTGGCTTTTTGATACAGCTTATTGAGAGTATTTTTACTAAGCTAAAATGAGACCTAATGTCGGCTCTATACCGGTGATCATTGAAGGTGCTTGATTTTCAATGAAATGAGGATCATGCTAAGC
>NZ_OSDX01000032.1:0-47976 GCF_900382755.1 Vibrio sp. Evd11 | reverse complement strand
ATCCGGACTTTCAGTCCGTAATACTAACCCACCTACTTTAGTAGGTGGTTGTTAAGTTACAAAAATGCAACAAGGAGGGTTTGTTGTGAATTGTATACAATTTAATTTTGGTCATAGTCGTCTGTTTTATAAGGGTTTGGATTGAGGATGAACAGTTTTATGGCGTGAATGAATGGATAGCTATGTATACAAGATAAAGACAAGATTTATGGCACTGTTGGAAGTGATTCTGTAGAGGCTAAGATCGTTGTTGAGGCAAGAATATACAGTGTTTTTAGATGGATGTGAGCCGATCGTCGTCTTTATTTTTAGGGGAGAGGGCATAAAAAAGAGAAGTAAACGCAGAGGCTTACTTCTCTCCTGTTTTGTTAACAAAAAGTTGTTAACGGATGGTTATCAATCGTTTGTTGAATCTTCTATGACTTGCTCTTTAGCAGATCTGAGAACACGACATGCAGATCACTAGAAGCTGTGCTGCTGTCTAGGTTGAGCTTCGAACGAATATGGCTTAGGTGTTCTTGCATCAACTCTACGGCTTGTTGTTCGTTGCCTGACTCTATTGCATCCAGTAAGCCTGAGTGTTCGTCTAGAGAGCAGTTCGAGTGGTTGCCCGTTTCGTATTGAGCGATCAGCAGTGAAGTTTGCGATACCAAGCTGCGTTGGAAAGCCAGCAGTGGCGCGTTCTCGGCCATTTCAGCCAATTTGATGTGGAACTCACCAGACAAACGTAGGCCAGAGCCGTAATCACCTTGGTCGAAAGCACAGTTCTCTTTTGCGACTAATTTTCTGCATTCTTCTATTTGAGCTTTGGTTGCGTTTTTTACCGCCAGCTCAGTGATAGCAATTTCCATCACTTCACGTGCTTTAAAGATTTGTTTGGCTTCGTCAACCGTTGGGGCTGCAATCACGGCTCCTCGGTTAGGACGGATCACCACAACTTGTTCTAAAGAAAGACGCAGTAAGGCACGGCGGATAATGGTGCGGCTAACGCTAAAGATTTCTGCTAACGCTTCTTCGCTTAATTTGGTGGCTGGTGGCAGCCTTTGTTCTAGTATCGCGTCGAAGATATGGCAGTAAACAACATCGTCTTGAGTCTGGCCTGTTACTTTCGTTTTTACACCTTTGGAGACAGAGTTTTTGAGAACTGTCATAGAGATAAGGACCCTTGTTTAGTCGAGTTGGGTTGGTCGAGAATAATTCATGAGTATTACTCTATATTGTATACATTTATCTATACAATGCCACTGGATGGAAGTGCGATGCACGCTTATTTGTTAATGACTTATAACATTTTGTTTGCAGGGAACTGTGTGCAATCTTTAGCTTTAAGCCATTTTAAATTTAATTAAACTCGATTATCACCGCAGCTGTAGGCAACAATTTGGCTGATTTCGCTCAGGCTACGCCCTGACTGTTGCTGCCATTCGTTGAAGGCTTTACCCGCTGCCAGTTGTGCTCGCTTGGTATTACGACCGCTATCCACCACGTCTGTGCTGCGTAGGTGTGCTTCAACATCTGATGACAAGATGAACGTGTCTTTACCCATTTGGCGCAGAGTGTAGGCACCAGTATTACCGCCTAATCGCTTGCCGTGTTTCTTCAGATAATCCCAAAGTTCAGTGATACGTTCTGATGGCCAGTCGGCAACCATTTGCGAGAATGAATCGGCTTCACGCTTAGCATTGTGGATCATGATGGCATTGGCAGGGATGGTCATCACTTTAGTGAGGTGGCGAATAATGCGCGGATCTTGCGCTTTCTGTTCCCACATTTCATTCGGCAGCATCAGCATTTTTTCGATATTGAATTCAAAGAACACTTCTTCAAATTGTGGCCATTTTTTTCTCACTACATTCCACGAAATGCCACACTGGAATACCTTTTCAGTAAAGGCGGCCAGCCAACGGTCGTCGGTGATTTGTGATAGCTCGGCTTGTGAAAGTGGTGCACGAACAATTTTTTCGAGTTCGGCCGCTCCGCCTTTGCGGTGAGCTGCACGTTGATAAATAGTGTCGAATTTTTCTTGGGTCATTGAAGGTTCCAAATTACATCTGTGTAGCCAATACTTAATGATATGGGGTCAAATCTAGTAATTAAAACGAACTAGCAGAGCTTTAATTCCATTTGATACAGGGGCCACGTTTTGCCATTGAACTCTTTGACGCTCGGCTCTTTGTCTACCACTTGAAAGCCGGCTTTGTCGTAGCAGCGTTTTGCGCCGTGGTTTTGCTTAAATACGGCCAAGGAGATGGTTGTGACATCAGGGATCTGTTTCGCCGCTTCTAATGCACTTTCTATCATGGATTGCCCAAGCCCTTTACCACGTTGGCTTGGGTGAATCGCGACTCGGCAAAAGCGAAGCTCACTGTCTGACATACGCTGAAACTCCATAAAGCCAAGTAATTCATTGGCATTCGAGTTAGTGCTAGGCGTGGAGAATGTGTAAAGCTCGACATGAGGCTCTTGAGATCGTTCGATGATCGAAGCTACTTCTAACGGCCAACCAAAGGTTCGCCCGCCCCACAAAACGTAGTCTTCTAGGGATGTAAACCAAGTGACGATCTCGTCGGCGTCGGATGCTTTAAAGCGGTTTATTTCCATATCCTTCACTCTCCCTTATCGTGTGTCTGTTTTCTAAGCCGTTAAACTTCTGTGCGCAACTGATCAAGAAAACCACGCATGTAGTCGGTGCGCTTGTTGGCTTCTAACTTGGCGGATTCTGTATTCATGGTTCCAGCCAGTTTAAACAGTTTCACGTAGAAATGGTCGACGCTGTAATGCTTGTCATCCAAGTCACGAACTTCAGCGAATGGGTCTTCGTGGTTATAGAGCTCTGCGTTAAAACTCTGACCCACGTACAGGCAGCGTGCAATACCAATCGCACCGAGAGAATCTAGGCGATCGGCATCTTGGACGATTTGAGCTTCCAAGGTTTCTGGCGTGATGTTGGCGCTGTAGCTGTGAGTAACAATGGCATGATGGATCTCATCAAGGTAGGACGCAGGATACTCGATAGATTTGAGATAAGAGATGGCCTTGTCTGCCGCCATTTGTGAGCTTTGAGCGCGGTCTGGGTGGTTCTTCGGAAAGGTGAAGCAATCATGAAGGTAAGCGGCGGGCAGCACGACTTCAAGCTTAGCTTGTTCTTGAGCACACAAAGCCTTGGCGGTTTTGACTACGCGCTTAATATGGCTGATGTCGTGCGCTGCATCTTGTGTCATTTCTTGTTGCGCAAAATCAAGCAGTTGGCTTTCTAATTTTTCTATCACGCGTCCCTTTCTCCATTTTTAGACGTTATCAATGTTGCTTATCGATCAGTGTCGTTTCATATCGACTTTAACAGTTTCAAGCGCGAGTTTTTATCTTTTATAAAAGGAATACCCACAAAAAAACCGACTCTGTGAGTCGGCTTAATAGAAAGGTTATTCTGTGTTGATTAAAGCATTATCAACGGTAATCAGAGCCTAAGCTGCAGCTTGTTGAAGCTGTGCTAGCACATCATGCAGAGAAGGGCTGATCGTGTGACCAAGCGCTTTTACTTCGTCACATGGCTCTACTAAATCAGGGATTTGGAAGCTGATCATGTTGGCTGCCATTGATGCGCGAATACCGTTGTTTGAGTCTTCAAACGCTAGGCAGGTTTCAGGGGCAACACCTAGGCGTTCTGCCGCCAATAAGTAGATCTCTGGGTGAGGTTTACCATTGGTCACTTCACAGCCTGTGCTTAGTGAGGTGAAGTAAGAATCTAGGCCTGCCAACTCAAGCTTTTTTTTCGCGATATCAAGCTGAGTCGAGGTCGCCACCGCGATTGGAATGTCGTTTGATTTCAGCCATTCAAGAAGCTCAATCACGCCATCTTTAACTGGGATAGCCTGGTGCTTAACAATCGCACTGTAGCGCGTGCGCCATTCATGGTTCAATGCTGGGTAATCTAACCCTTCGCCGTAGCCATTTCTAAAGATCTGTTCGATGGTTTTTGCGTTACAGCCAATGATGCCTAGGTAAACATCCTGCAAAAACGGAACACCTTGCGCGTGACATGCTTCTTCAAAAACCTGCATACAAAGTCGCTCGGTGTCGAGCAGCAGTCCATCCATATCAAAAATAGCAGCTTGAAAATTCATATACGTGGTTCTTTCTGTGTTGTCGTCGTGAGGGCGAGTATTTTGACATAGTGTCTGGAGATAGGCGAGTCAGTGTTGCGTGAGAATATGCAGAATTGGCTCAGTAATATGCCTCTGGATGAGCTGTGATGCAATTGATTTGGTCTGGAATGATATCGTTAAGTTATGAGCTTGATATTTTATAGGTCATACCGTTCTAACAGACACAAGAATGGTTATCATACATAACAAATCTAGGTTGAGTACCTAGCTTCCTATTACAATTCATAAACTTACAGGCGTGTTAGCGTGACCATAATCTTATAAAAAACAATTTGCGGAAGCCTGCAATCATAGTGTGACCAAGCAAAAAGTAAATGGTGGAACTTACGGACAAAATAGAATTAGTCCACATTTTTAGCAAGGTTGCTTATGTTGTATTTTGAGTTTCTATTTTTATTAGTCGTACTTTATATCGGGTCTCGGTATGGCGGTATCGGCTTAGGTGTTGTTTCTGGGATTGGCTTGGTTATCGAGGTGTTTGTCTTCAAGATGCCACCAACGTCTCCACCTGTCACCGTAATGCTGATCATCCTCGCTGTTGTTACCTGTGCCTCGATCCTCGAAGCGGCGGGTGGCTTGAAATACATGCTGCAAGTTGCGGAAAGGGTACTGAGAAAGAACCCGAAACGCGTCACCTTGATAGCACCGTTCGTGACTTACTCGATGACTTTCCTATTGGGTACTGGTCATGCGGTTTACTCCATCATGCCAATCATCGGCGATGTTGCGTTGAAGAATGGTATTCGTCCTGAGCGCCCGATGGCGGCTGCGTCTGTTGCCTCTCAACTGGCGATTACGGCATCTCCAATCTCGGCTGCTGTGGTGTATTACCTCGCGCAACTTTCTGATATCCAACATTCTATTACTCTGCTTTCTATTCTGATGGTGACGGTTCCTGCAACGCTGTTCGGCACACTTTTGCTTTCTCTGTATAGCTTGAAACGCGGTAAAGAACTGAACGACGATCCTGAATACCAAGCGCGTCTAAAAGATCCTGAGTGGAAAAAACGCATAGAAAGCACCACCGCGACCTCTTTGGATGAAGTGCTTCCAACTTCGGCTCGTAATGCGGTATTGATTTTCCTATTGTCGATTGTCGTGATTGTTATCGTGGCGATGGTGCCTGAGATCAGAACCATTGTAGACGGCGACAAGCCAATCAAGATGTCGGTGATTATCCAAATGATGATGCTCTGTTTCGGCGGTATCATCTTGTTGGCAACCAAAACTGACCCACGTGATGTACCAAATGGCGTGGTATTCAAATCGGGTATGGTGGCAGCGATTGCTATCTTCGGTATCGCTTGGATGTCGGATACCTATTTCCAATACGCAATGCCTCAGTTCAAGTCTGGCATTGTAGAAATGGTAACGAATTACCCATGGACGTTTGCACTAGCGCTATTCATCGTATCGGTTGTGGTGAACTCGCAAGCCGCTACTGCACGTATGATGCTACCTGTTGGTCTTGGATTAGGATTAGATCCAGCACTGCTTATCGGCTTGATGCCAGCGGTTTACGGCTACTTCTTCATCCCGAACTACCCATCAGATATCGCAACAGTAAACTTCGATGTTTCTGGCACCACCAAGATTGGTAAGTGGTACTTCAACCACTCATTCATGTCGGTCGGTTTAATCGGTGTGGTCGGTGCATGTTGTTTAGGCTACGCACTGGCTCAGATTTTTATCGCTTAGTCTCACTTTTTATCGCTTAATTAAGCGATAGCGAAATAACAAACAAAAACAGCGCCTGAATTGGCGCTGTTTTTGTTTAATCTGTCTTGGGGATTCGCTTTGATATGAGCTCTTAAGCAGTATTAGCGAGCCTCAAAAGCCAAAGACTGAATCGCTTCTTCGATCGTTAGGAAGTGGATCTTCATTAGGCACACTTGAGCTTTCTGGAACTCGTGATTTCGAATCAGCTTAGTCACGTTTTCAACTGAATACTGCTCAGCTCGTTTAGCTAGAGACAGTTGATTTGAGCTCGATTGAAGTGCGTAGCTGTCGCCCTCTGAATCAATCAGATAATCATCTTCGCCCAAGATCATGTCTGAGCATTCTGCTTGAAAATCGTTCTCGGATGCGACGTAAATAAGCTCATCATCACCGTCGAGTTTTACCAAAGATGGCCAACTGATCATTACTGCCTCTAAATCATAGATGTTGAAGTGTATGTCTGGACTATAAACACTTTTCGCTGATGGATCATCTCTTACCTCTAACGACTCGAACGTTACTTACTTAGAGATCGACCCAACGGCGCGAAATAACCTTGAAGCGCTTGATAAATCTCTTTGCGATGCGTGAGGTCTGGATAGAGAGGGAACATATCCGGCTTGGTCGTGCCATCGACTAAGTAAGAATTCTCGATATCTGAGCAGGACTCAATCGTAGCTTCAAAGGCTCGCGCCATCATTTCTGTGGGTAGTGAGAAGTAACGAGCTGACGTTGCCTTGTCTGCAATAACGCTGCGCGCAACGTAGTCGTGTTTATCTAGGTTGTTGTCACTGAGTAGTGTGGCATCGAATACAGACATCAAACTCTCGTTTAATGGATGAGGTCGCACCTTTCTATCGTGTAGCCAACAGTCACTGGCGAACAAGATTTGCTTGCGAGGACCGGAGGTGTCACCAATCTCAAACGCTTTTTCGGCAATGTAGTGGTCAAATGCATGCCAGAACTCATGCGCTAACGCACCTGCCCCTGCGTTTTTAGCGAGGGCTAATTCTCTTTGGTTTGGCGCGTAGTGTGCTTGTACACCCTTTCTGCCGCCACTGCCGAACGCTAAGCCTAATGTGCCACGCAAGCCAATTGCTTCTGGTGGCAAAGCCAGGATGTAAGCCAAGTCTGCTAACGAGTCGAATATCAGATTCGCAGCGAGTTCTTTTTCTTCTTTCGTCACCCAAGCACCCACACGAATGCTGCCCATACCGAAGGTCTGTTTGATGTCCATGAATGACACCTGATCGCCATGCCGATAATCTGGGCCTTTGCGAGTCTTGTACTTAAAGTGAGTTAACTTCAAAAGAGTCCTTGGAAATGGCGGTAGATGTAGCTCAGATCGTTGTGTGCGCACTGAGTTAAGCTGAGAAAGTTAACACCTTTGTGACTAAATTACCGAACAAAATTAGCTTAAATTGAGCTCACGAGCTTCCCATGATGTTGGGTTTCCTTCACGAGTCAGCGGAAACAGAGATTTGTCTGGCTTGGCATAACTTAAGCGGTGAAGCCTTTGAGTGACATGGTAGCTGTCTAGCCCTGAAATCGTGACTAAATCTAGCGCTTCGACATCAAGGTAGCCATCCGGCATCACGGCACGTTTGGGTGCTTGAATCGTAATGACCTCTCCAATCAACATTTGCGTTTGATTGCTCTCAATCGATATCTGTTCTTTCAAAACTAACCCTATTTTGAGACTGCTTTCTAAAACAAATGGCGCGGGGAACATGTCGTCATAGTAAGGCGTGAGGCCGACGGCTTTGAATTCGGATGCCGTCTTTGGATAACGAGCCGAGGTTTGATGCGCTTTTTGAACAAAATCAGCGCCGATGCTGTTGATGGTGAAGTGCTGAGTTTCTAGGATATTCTCTAATGTATGGCGACGACTTTCTGCTGGTCGAACTATGAAGCCGAATAAAGGTGGATTCGACCCTAAATGAACCACCGAGCTCACCACAGCAAGGTTTTCTAGTCCTTGTTTATCACACGTACCAATTAGGTTTGCGCTTTTGAATCCCGATAAGGAGTTGATTAAGCGAGCGCGTTCTCTCTGATCCATTGTTTGAATATCTTGTCTTGAAAGGGTCATGTCCTTCATGTCTTTTTTGCTTCCCATTGTTATCGACGAACGTGTTCATTAGCCAAACCATATTTACGCAGAAGCATCCGTTATCGATCAGTTGAGCTTGTCTCTTTGCATAGATTTACGCATGTTGACGTCGCTTTACATCACGCACGCTAAAGTAATGATGTCGTCTTTATGAGTGTTAAAAAATGAAAACAGTCCGCAATATCATCTGGGCAATGATTGCCACAATGTCAGCCTTTTGGTTTGCGATGGAACCGCAACTCTTCGCTTCAAGCAACGTATTTGAATGGCGCTCGGACATGATTCAGTACTCGGGTATTTTGTCTCTGATGTTAATGTCCATCACCATGATCTTGGCGATGCGTCTACCTATGGTTGAGAATTGGCTCAAAGGTATGGATAAAGCGTATCGAGTCCACAAATGGTTGGGTATCGGTGGCGTTGCATTGGGTGTGACGCACTGGTTGTGGTACCAGATCCCTAAGTGGCTAGTGATGTCAGGTGTGTTGGCGAAACCTGTTCGTCATGACGGTTCAGGCCCTGCAAGAACCTTGTCTGGTTGGGAGGCGTGGGTCAATGGACTACACGGTTTTGCTGAAAACATTGGAGAGTGGGGCTTTTACTTATTACTCGTCTTACTGGTAGCGTCGTTGTGGGCGGCTGTGAAATACAAACCGTTTAAACTGTCACATCGCCTGATGTCGGTCGCGTACCTATTGATCGCTTTTCACTCGGTATTACTTCTCAAACATGCCTATTGGGGCCAGCCTATTTATTACCTAACGGTGGCATTTGCTTTAGTTGGGTCTATCGCAGCGATTTATAGTTTGTTGGGTTTTGTAGGGCGTCGTAATCGTCACTCTGCTGTTGTTTCCTCCACTCGATATTTTCCACAAGCCGAAGTGATGGAGTTGGTGCTAAAGCCCGATACATCTTGGCGAGGACACAAAGCAGGGCAGTTTGCGTACTTACGTTTTGGTAATGAAGATCCTCATCCGTTTACTATTGTTTCAGGTAGCGAAGATTCAGAACTGCGTTTCTTGATTAAAGAGTTGGGTGACTTTACGAATGGTCTTTATGAGCGAGTAAAGGCGGGCGATGCGGTTACGGTGGAAGGGCCTTATGGGCGACTTGAGTTTGACCTAAGTAAGCCACAAATTTGGATTGCTGGTGGTGTCGGGATAGCGTCGTTTTTTGCAACGCTTGTAGCGCTCAAAACAGAGAAGACTCACACTCGCATCGAGCTATTCTATTGCACTCGTGGTCTCGATGAGCATTTGGTGGATGAGCTATGGCACCTTGCACATCAAGTCGGAGTGAAGTTGAACGTGATAGATACCTTACACTCACCTCGATTAAACGCTGAACGCATTGCTCACCAGTGTGGTGATTTAAACGATTATGAGCTGTATTTCTGCGGGCCAGAGCGGTTCTCAATATCGCTTAAAAAAGAACTCGATGCGTGCAAGTTTAATGTTGAGCAGAACTATCACGAAGAGCTGTTTGTGATGCGTTAAAAAGGCCGAAAGAGGTATCAATAGCGTCAAGTTTGGCTCTTTGTAGCGGGGCTGGAGTCGCTGTCCGATTTGTCGTTATTGATACCTGACGACAAGTACTCGTTAAAAAGGCAAAACTTGCTCAACTTTTTATTGCAGCGGTTTGCTATTGAGCGATACCATGTACGGCTGTTTTATTGGTAAAGATTGCAAAATGTCAGATGAAAAGCTCGCGTTAGAGTGGATGCGCCAACAAGCGCACAAAATTGATCCGTATGTTATAAATCCATCATTTGATGAGTGTGTCGAACTGCTTGAACCTGCTTTCAAAAAAGGGAAAAGTGTCGCGCAGCTAAAATATCTATTATCAGAAGCCGATCGCCGAGCGGGGGCTGCCGAGCGTAAACATGCTGCCTTAAAGTTCGCCAAAGAAAAAAGCCCGAAGGCAGGCCAAAATCTTCGTCTGCAAAGCAAGCTCCAGCAAGTGCAGTTAGCGCTAAAGCTAGCAACTGGCGACAACAACATGACCATATCGCAGTTTTGTTCTGAGTATGATGTTAGCAAGCGAGACGGCAACGTAGCGTGGAATGAAAAGCTGGTTGAGCAGAACAAGAAGAAGTGATTTCGCAAGGCCTTATGCTTTCTGAACTGAGACCCAATAGGGTTCCATTGCTCAAATATCAATTTTAAACCCTACCAATAAATGCGTTCGACTGTATTTCAAAAGCCTGAAAAGCATCTTTTCTTCTCAGGCTTTGCTAACGGCTAGTCACTCATCTTTTCCGTCTCAACTGCAAATCACAGCTAAAAGTATCGACGAGTGAGTGTCTAACGTTAAGGTCGAATGTTATTGAAGCTGACTGTCTGCGTTCCATCAACTTGACTCTCCAGCTTAACCACATCCCCTTGATAATAGTAAGGTTCCATTGGCATCTTGCTGTTGGTTGGCCTTGCGTAATGCAAGACCGCGGGTTTAGCGTCAACTTGCTGAGCATACAAATAACCAATCAACGCATGTTCAAATTGATGATAGCCATTACCCCAATGGAAAGCCTTAGTGCGTTTAGGTTCAAGCCCTACGCCACCGTATTGATGATCAACCCACACATCATGAAAGGTCGGTAGCGTGTATTGCAGGACATCTTTCATTGAACCATCGACAAGCGATACCGTCATGGCCGCTTGATCGAGCTCTGCCCATTCCCATGATGACGCCCAATTCGTGTTTGGCCTGCTTTGCCACCCAGTAATCTCTTGTCCTTTCCACGTATTCTGAAGTTCCTCGCCAATATATTGGGAGACGCTGACGAACTCTTTCTGGTATTGAGCTTGCTCTAAGGTGTGCTTCATCCCTTTGATGCCAAACTCTTTCCATTCTGAGTTATTCAATGTTTGGCCTGTCAGATAAGTCATCCAATACGCTTTGATGGTGTGCCCAAAATCATTGTGATTAGCATTCGGCATCATCGCTGCTTTGTCGTGAATAGCCCCGTAGAAGCGTTGTTCATCTTCAGAGTGATAGTGGTCGATCATAGCTTGTGTGAGCCAATTTAGGTCATCAAGCCATTTTGATTTGATCGGCTCTTTCAGCAAAGGGGCGACTAACAACATGTAACCGTTAATTTGATCAAGTTGCGCGACCAATTCACGTCGTGTGGCTTTTCCATCTTCACCGTCAGTAAGTACCCAAGCAAGACCACTGTTGTCGCTAAGTCGATACTTATCAAAGATAAAAGCTTGTTGGGCGATGAGTGCTTCTTCTACCTTTTTGTCTTGCGTCAGGTAGTAATACATCGCGAGTCCAACTAAAGCATACGCTTGATCTTGAGAGGTACGTTGCTGCCAATTTTGACCAGCTTTGCCCTCTTTTGTGTAGCCAATAAAGCCACCATTTTTCTTATCTTCTAGTTGATCAATGAGGTAGTAGGCGCCTTGTTTGGCAAGCGCTAAAGCCTGCTTGTCTCCGGTAAGGTGGTAGAGCACGCCATAGGCATAAGTTTGACGTGATTTCATGCGCGTAAACTCTTTGCCGAAGTGAGGAATGATCAAACCTCTATCGAGTTCAGGACAAACGTTAGACACATCGAGCAAGGTGCCATCATCACAACGAAACGTCGGGAAGTTGCCTATCGGTTCTCCCTGAGCGCTAGGCATTAGCCAGTAAGGTGCCAGCCCTTCAGAGGCGTGATTGATCCAGTCTTCTCCGGAGGGAAGGGTGACATTGGCAGATACAGTGAAACTGGCCACGCTGAGTAATGCGATCGTTGCTCGTAACATGATGTTTATCTTAATGATTTGAGTTTCGTTGAATATAAACAATCACATCTGCACATTGTGATTCGGTGATCACAATCGATCAAATTATTAGGAAGTAAATGGAAGTCTGATGAAAATGGATTATTGGGTTGGAGCTTTTAGAACCAGGCGGTTGTTATCTCAATTTATTGACAGAATACGCACTAGATTGGCCTGATGTTACTAAACTTAAATCGATATAAAATTATCGTTTATCGATAATTTTTTGTTGATCATCGTTTTTTTTGATCTTAATATCCCCTTCGTCAATTCAACAGGAATCTAAGTATGTCCAACATCCAAAAACAAAGCCGACGTGTACGTATGCTATTGCAATCCCTTTTTGTACTTACCCCTATAATGGTGTGTTACTTCTGGCTAACAATTGAGACTCCCTATGACTTTATTAGTGCGACGGGCATTTTTTATCTTACCTACGACATCGGGTATTTCACGATGTTACCGCTCACTATGACAACAAGAATCGTTGCTGCGTTCACAAGCTTATTGATGTCCAGCATCCTTATGTACGCACTGATGGTTCTGATACGTTTATTCCGTAACTATGAGCGAGGTGAAATCTTCTCTTTAGAAAACGCAATGTCCTACCAGAAGCTCGGATATAGCCTGTTTTATTGGGTATTAGGCTCAGTTATCTATGGTTCATTGATGTCAGTGATTCTATCGTTCAATAATCCACCAGGTGAACGTATCTTTGAGATTAGTTTTGTTGGTATGGACTTTTTAACACTGATATTGGGTATAATTATTTTGATCATCTCATGGGTGATGAAAGAAGGTTATATTCTGGCTGACGAACATAGCCAAACCATTTAAAGGACTTGTCATGACTATCCGCATTAATTTAGACATTATGATGGCCAAACGAAAAATGCGATTGAAGACATTGGCAAAAGAAGTTGGGATTACTGAAGCCAACTTATCAGTATTAAAAAATGGTAAAGCCAAAGCGGTAAGGCTATCGACACTCGATAAGCTGTGTGAAGTTTTAGAGTGCCAACCTGGTGATATTTTGGAGTTTGAACCGAATGATCATCAAGACAGCGCTGCTGAAGAGTAGCCGGTAAGGAAATCGCTTTCTAATCATCTAATATTGAACGAGTCTCGATGCCCTTATCGAGACTCATTGCTAACTATTTATACAGTCTCGCCCGCCTCGTCCTCTTCAACCACATCGGTTTCTAAGCTTGCCTCTGCCAGCCATTTTTGTATCGATGGGCTGTTAAGCACACGTTGTTGATACTGTGATGCCTTCTCTGAAAGTTGTATTCCATAGGTTTCTACACGTAATGCAACGGGTGCAAACATCGCATCGGCAATCGACCATTCACCGAACAACCATCCCTTTGGGTATTGTTCCATTTGCGCTGACCAAATGGCATCGATACGAGCGATGTCTTTCAAAGCGTCTTCACTGAGTTTGAGCTTTCGTTGCGCGCGGCAGTTCATCGGCATTTCATTTCTGACGGCAAAAAATCCAGAATGCATCTCTGCGGAAATTGCTCGGGCATGAGCGCGTTCTTTCACTGATCTAGGCCACGCTGCACCGTTCAAGTGGGCGTCGTTAACGTATTCGAGAATGGCCAATGAATCCCACACCGCAACGTCACCATCAACTAGGGTTGGAACCTTAGCCGTTGGTGTCACTTTCTCCAGAGTGTCATAGAAATCAGAGGTGAAAAGCTTGAGCTTAATGACTTCTGGATTCAGGTTGTAGTTGTCGAATATCAGCCATGCGCGCAGTGACCAAGTTGAGTAGTTCTGGTTTCCAATATAAAGCTGCATCGTTGCTTCCTTGTGTTTGGTGGATATGCTTTGAGCCTAGGGGCGCTTTTGAGCTTAGGGGATTGTATTGCGAGGCACTAACGGATAATTTTGATGCAATACATTAATAAAAACGATGGGTGGTGATTTCAATATGGACATTGATGCGTTGCGAGGCTTTCTCGCGTTTGTAGAAACCAGTAGCTTTACGCGTGCCGCGAAACAGATCAACCGCACCCAATCGGCATTCAGTGCTCAGATGCGCAAATTGGAAGAAGAACTCAACGTCACTCTTTTCCAGAAAGAAGGACGTAATTTAATACTGACTGAAGCGGGCTTAGCGCTGCGTTCTCATGCCGAGCAGTTGGTCGCCCTCCACAATACCGCGCTAAAGCAAGTAAAGCGTTATGAAGACAAAAAGCCACTTAGGTTGGGTTGTCCAGAAGACTATAACGACACCATTCTGCCGAAAGTCATTCGCCTGTTACAGAAAGCGGAACCCACCTGTTCTATTCAAGTATTTAGCCTGCCGAGCATTACGCTGAGAGAGTGGCTGGATGATGGTCGACTCGATGCCGCGATTGTCACTCGAGCGCCCGACAGCGAAGAGGGACATTGGCTCACCAGTGATATTGGGGTTTGGATTAGTAGTCCTGATTATGCGTTTGATGGTTCCAAGCCTGTTCCATTAGCCTTGTTTCAAACGGACTGTAAATATCACGCTGCAGCAGTGAATGGTTTAACTAAGCAGGGTACGCCTTATCAGTTGTTGGCATGCAGCAATACGGCGTCTGCACAACGTGCTATCGTCAAAGCGGGTTTAGCCATTGGTGCGATGGGTAAACTCAGCGTGACTCCGGATTTGAAAATACTCGATGATATGCCACCACTGCCTTCGGTAGATATTGTATTGATCTTAGCGAGCAAACATCACCCGGTGTTAGACAAAGAAGTGCTCAATCAACTTGTCGAGTTGGATTCTGAGTAGCTTTGTTAGGCGAGCTTGGTTCCGTAAAATCTAATAGATGAACTGTAATCGATGAGTTTGAAGCTGAGCGGGAATTAAGAAATGAAGAGGCCGAGAACATTGCGTTTCTCGGCCTTATTTTTATGGAAGACTGAACGTGAGTTAAGAGAGCTTAAACTTGCTTAACTCACCGTGTAAATCTCCAGCTTTTACGGTCAGTTCGTTACTGATTGCTACTGATGATGTCATGGTGTCCATCACTTCCACAGCGGTGTCATTGATGATCACTACATTGCGGTTAATCTCTTCTGATACTGAGCTTTGTTCTTCAGCAGCCGAAGCAATCTGATTATTCATGTCGTTAATCACTTCAATTGCTTGGTTGATTTCAGACAAGGCGAGGTGTGCAGCTTGGGTTTCGCCTTTGGTATCGTTCGCTTGCTTCTGGCTTTGCTCCATCAATATCACGATAGATTGAGTCTCTTGCTCTAGGCGAGCCAGCATCGAGCGAATCTCCTCTGTCGAGCCTTGAGTGCGATTTGCGAGGTTACGTACTTCATCTGCCACGACAGCAAAGCCTCGTCCTGCTTCACCAGCACGTGCAGCCTCAATAGCGGCATTGAGCGCAAGTAAGTTGGTTTGTTCTGCAATACCACCAATCTCGCTCAAGATGCCCTGAATAGCGGTGCTTGAATCGACTAGGTTCTGTGTTTGTTGCTGCGCATCGTTAACCTGCACAGCCAAGCTGTCTACCGCGCTGGCGGCATTGTCCATGCGTGTCATGCCATTAAGGCTGTTGCTTTGTACTTGGCTTGCGGCTGCGGCTGCTTGAACAGCTGAACTTGCCACTTCTTGCGCAGTTGCACTCATTTCATTGATGGCGGTTGCAAGTGAGTTCACCTCGTTAACCTGAGAGTTCAACTGGTCACGTGAAACTTCAGCACGAGCTTGACCTTCTGTTGCGTTTTTATCCACTTGGTCGGCCGTTACCATCACGGTAAGTAGCATCTCTTGCATACGAGATAGGAAGGTATTGAACCAGTGTGCAAGCTGAGCAGTTTCATCTTTTCCTTTCACTTCAATGCGGTAAGTTAAGTCGCCTTCGCCTTGTGCTGCATCTTTAAAGCGATCCACTAAATTGTTCAGCACTTTGCCTAGAGAATTGGCAATGAATGCCATTGAGGCTATGCCTAGAAGAGCTGCGATGATCCCCGCCCACACACCTTTTTCAAGTGCTTTTGAATTCTGTGCATCACTCCATTGCGTGTAATCGTCGACGCTTTTTGTAAGGTGACTACTGGGAACGGATACCATGACTACCCAAGGAGCATCACTGGTATCAATTGCGGTAATTGCGTACTCATCTCCGCCGAAATTAACAAGGCCTGCACCTTCTTGTTTAGCGATAGATTGAATAGTCGACCATTCCGATTCCAATTCAGAAGAGACTCTTTTACCCACCATGTTTCCAGCTCGGCTGTTGGCGAGAGTTATGCCTTTCCATGATGTAATAAGGATTTTTCCTTCGCCATCAAACAAGTTACGTGCAAGCAATTCGCTTTGGCTTTGAAGCTCAAACAAAGACAAATCAAAACCAATTGAGCCAATGATTTTCCCGTCTTGTTTGATTGGTTGGCTGATGGTGGTGATGAGCTCTTGCTTACCGCGAACTGGATAGAAATAGGGTTCCATCACAAATGTCTTACCGGTTTGGTATGGCATTAAGTGCCAGTCATCTTTGCGCTCACCATTGCTGTTGAGTTCGGTATTGCTAAAGCTCTCCATTGCGACGGCGTCAAAGCTGTTCTGATCATTTGGAGAGAAGAAAGGCGCAAGGTAGCCCTGACTGTTAAAACCCAATTCGGTGTCCAAGCTGATCTCGTTATTCAGATCGGTTTGTTGTGGCCAAGTCTTGTTCTCCCACACCATGTAGCCAGCAAATACAGCTTTGTTTTGGGCTTCCAAGGCGGCAGTAAACTGTTTAACGATAAGGTCTGCGCTTGCGTTGGTTTCTGAACTTAATTCGATAATGGATCGTGCTTGCTTAAGGTTTGCTAGTACAGGATCAAGTTGGTTAGCAATGTTCAAACCTTGTTGAATGGCTGTGTTTTGCAAATCTGTCGTTGTGGCGTCTGTCAGCTGCGTCTTTACTTTTTCAGTGACTTGTTTGTTCACATCGGTAAATGCGCTGGTGGTCATGCCCATTGCGATCAACAGAGTGAAAGCCATTGCTCCACCTGCACTCACCGCAATTCGCGTTCGTATACTGTTAAACATATGATCCCTATAGCCAAATATTGGTAGTTTTCCAGAGATTTTAAACAAGATAAGTGAATGGAAAATTCAAAATAATGAACACAAAAAGAATAGGGTGATCAAAATTATAAATAGGATTGCATAGTACTCAGATTTATATCTTGTAGGCGGGTTCTATAAGGTAAGCAAATGGCCGTTAGTATTTCATTAGCTATTTGTATTTATTGATCTTTTAAATTTATTATTGATATTTATTTGTCGGTAAATCAAGAGGTTGTAGTTTGAGGGTGTCCTGAATATGGATTACTTATTACGTGACTTTACTCACACTTTAATTTAGTCCGAAGCACTGTATGTCCACTTATAAAGTGTGTGTTTCTACTTTGGATGCTCAATTAGAGCATCCAAATCATTGTTCATGTTTTATTGAAGAATGCCTAAGCTTTTCAGCTTTCGATAAATGGTATTACGGCTGATGCCCAGTATTCGAGATGTCTTACTGATGTTGCCTTGGTTCGCTTGATAGGTTTGTAGCAAGGTTTCTTCAACTGTACTTTTTAAATCGGAATTCGCTGTACCTTTGATGGCATTAGGAGTTATTAGTTGGTGCTGATTATCGTGTGCTAACGACGTGAGATGTTGAGCAAGGTGGCTAGGTACGTGCTCTAAGGTGAGCTGTGGTTCATCACTCGCGAGTAAGGCGGCGACCTTAAGTAAATTGTCTAACTCGCGGATATTACCGGGCCATGAATAGGCGCACAGCAAGCTCATTAAGTGCGGGCAGATTGTCTGTTCGTCTTCTGCGTATTTACGATGAATGTGCTCGATTAAGGCGTGCTTGTCTTGTCGGTGTTGCAAGCTTGGCAGAGTAAAGGCCAAGCCGTTTAGGCGGTAAAAGAGATCTTGTCGAAACTCTCCAGTTGCGACTAACTGTTCTAGGTTTTTATGCGTCGCAGCGATGATCTGACAATCGACTTGGTAGCTCTGATTTGAGCCAACAGGCACTACCGATTTGTCTTGCAGAACATGCAGCAATCGACACTGAGCCTCTAACGGCATGTCGGCTATTTCATCCAAAAATAGAATGCCTTTATCTGCTTGGCGGATCTTACCTTGGAAACCTTTGTGGCTTGCGCCAGTAAAAGCGCCCGGCGCGTAACCAAACAGTTCAGATTCGATAAGATCTTTCGGTAGCGCACCGCAATTTACCGCCACTAAGGGCGACGATTTACGCTGGCTTTGTTTGTGCAATGCTTTAACAAACTCGCCTTTGCCAACGCCCGTTTCACCTAAGATTAGTAGGCTGATCCCTTTGTCGATAACCTTGTTGGCTTGCTGCCAAGCATGTTCAATTTGTTGTTCGCCATGGTGCAGATCGCACGATGCTGAAATAGAGCGAGTGCGTTTTGCGGTTGGTTGTTTGAGGTGCTGTTTCTCAAACACAAAAGGTGTATCTAATGAAGTTCGATTGAACAGGGTATCTATGCATTCGCCGACGATCGAGGTTTGATCCAGCAGCTGAGAGGCGACTTGATTGTGCGCTACTACCTCGCCAGCTTCATTGGCTATCACTATCCCTTGCCAACCACTGTGTAATAACGATTTCTCGTATGCGAGGTCAATACGAGTGGTGCCTTGTGGGATGTGACTCAGTAGCTGATTCTCAACAAGCTGAACCATATTTTGAACCAGTAATTGCACTGAGCTGTCGTGTTGTTGCTGCTCGCTGGTAATGTCTAACACCCCAACCATTTGGCCTTGGTGATCAAACACCGGGCTCGCTGAACAACTGATAAATCGATGCTGGTGGATGAAGTGCTGTTCGCCAATGATCGATACTGGCTTGGCTTCCACAATGGCGGTGCCAATCGCGTTGGTGCCTTTCAGTTGTTCCTGCCAACACGCCCCTGAGCTGAGTGCAATTGACGTCAGTTTCTCCTTAAACCGCTCCTGTCCCCAACTTGCCAGAATGACGCCCTCAATATCGGTCAAAATCAAACGACTGTCAGTGCGTGCAAACATCTGATTAAACAGAGGTAGAGCATTACGTTCGACTATTTGAATTAAGCTCGAAGATTGGTGACGTCGCTGTTTAAGAATCGATTGTGGCAGGCGAATGTCTTCGGGAAGTCGTCTCTGTTTTAGACCCGCTTCTGTGCTGCGGTGCCAAGAGGATGAAAGCCAATCTGAGGTGTTTGCTTGTTGAAGGTGCATGACTGTTCCATGTCGTAACAGTGAGGGTGTACCAATTTGGAACAGTTGAACACTGGAGTGGTTTCCATACGTCCGTTCAATGCAACTCACTTTGGGTTGTAAACGTTTGGTAATCATAGTTTTACAATTTATTAACAACAAGTTTTGAAGTTCTGGCGTGTGATTTGCGTTGTTACTGTTGTGAAGAAAACACGAAGTATCAGTGTTTTAAACAGAAAGCATAAACATGGTGGCACTCTTTTTTAGAGCTCTTTTCATGAGATCTCTTCTCAAGGGAAGCCGCCATGCTAGCTCGACAACATAAGCTCAATAACGAATGAACAACGACTAAAAATCTAAGAAGGATCTAACTATGATTTACGCACAGCCGGGTAGTGATAACGCAGTGGTGAACTTTAAAGCGCAATACGATAACTTTATCGGTGGCGAGTGGGTGAAGCCTGTCAGCGGCGAGTATTTTGATAACACTTCCCCAGTGAATGGTCAGGTGTATTGCCAAGTGGCACGTTCAACCGAGGCGGATATTAGCTTGGCACTTGATGCGGCGCATGCTGCTCGTGCTAGCTGGGCTTCGACCAGTGTGACTGAGCGTTCGAACATCCTGCTTAAAATTGCCGACCGCATTGAAGCGAACCTTGAAGAAATCGCAGTCGCCGAAACGTGGGAAAACGGCAAGCCTGTGCGTGAAACATTAGCGGCGGACATTCCTTTGGTTGTCGATCACTTCCGTTACTTTGCTGGCTGTATTCGAGCGCAAGAAGGCAGCGCAGCAGAGCTAGATTCAAACACCGCAAGCTACCACTTCCCAGAACCTATTGGTGTCGTAGGGCAGATCATTCCTTGGAACTTCCCGATTTTAATGGCGGCTTGGAAATTGGCTCCTGCACTGGCTGCGGGCTGTTGTGTGGTGATGAAACCCGCCGAGCAAACACCAACGTCGATTTTGGTGATGATGGAGAAGATCGCTGATCTTCTGCCCGCTGGCGTAGTCAACATCGTGAATGGTTTTGGTAGCGAAGCGGGTCAAGCGTTAGCAACCAGCGATCGTTTGGCGAAGCTAGCGTTTACCGGTTCAACAGAGGTCGGCCACCATATCCTGAAATGTGCCGCAGAAAGCTTGATTCCATCAACGGTAGAGCTTGGCGGTAAGTCTCCAAACATTTACTTCCCAGACATCTTTAACCATGAAGATGAATACCTAGACAAGTGTGTCGAAGGCATGCTGCTTGCGTTCTTCAACCAAGGTGAAGTGTGTACCTGTCCATCACGTGTGTTGATCCATGAATCGGTGTACGACAAGTTTATCGCCAAGGTGGTCGAGCGTGCTCAAACGATTAAACAAGGTAACCCGCTAGATACCGATACGCAGGTTGGCGCACAAGCTTCAAAAGAGCAGTTTGATAAGATCTTGAGCTACCTAGAAATCGGTCGTCAAGAAGGTGCGAAAGTGCTAACAGGTGGTGAAATCGCGCAGCAACCGGATGATCTCGGCAACGGTTACTACATTCAGCCAACCATGCTGGAAGGACACAACAAGATGCGTGTATTCCAAGAAGAGATCTTCGGTCCTGTTATCGCGGTCACGACGTTTAAAGATGAAGCGGAAGCGTTAGAAATCGCTAACGATACCGAGTATGGCTTGGGTGCAGGCGTGTGGACACGTGATGCAAACCTAGCGTATCGCATGGGTCGTAACATTGAAGCGGGGCGTATTTGGGTGAACTGTTACCACGCTTACCCAGCACATGCGGCGTTTGGTGGTTACAAAAAATCGGGCATAGGCCGTGAGACACACAAGATGATGCTCGATCACTACCAAAATACGAAGAACCTATTGATCAGCTACGATACTAATCCGTTGGGCTTCTTCTAATACAGGTTCGTTCTAAAAGTATGAGAATGAATCATGGGTACAAAGAATAACTAACAACGCAGTTGGCTTAATTAAGAAAAACAAAAAGTAAAACCAAAACGCCCGATTCATTCGAATTGGGCGTTTTTATATCTGAAGCACTCTAGCTTTTCGAAAAGAAGATCTCGGGCTTGTGGACCGGGCCATAGTTGCCTTCTAGTTGGGTAAGCTCTAATCCTTGTTTGCCTATCAAAGAGCCGACTAACTGGCGGTTGAACGGGTAGCTGTCGGGGTTGTTAATATACTCTTCAACATCAATCCATTTAGCTTCTGCAATTTCATCAGTGTCTTGAATCGCGATATCTTGAGTTTGAGCGATAAGGTGACAAATAAAGTAGAGGTTTGATTTGCCGAATTGATACGGGTGTCTTGTCGCCATGCCAACCACAGAAATGAACGTTGCCTCGATACCTGTCTCTTCCAAGGTTTCACGAACCACCGATTCTTCAATGCCTTCACCCAACTCAATATGGCCGCCAGGTAACTTGTAGCCAGTCATACCGTGCTCTTTAATCATCAGCACTTGATTGTGTTCGTTGGTGATCAACGCGCCAGCACCCAAGGTGTGGGTAGGGATGAAAGGCACAAACTCTACAATTTCGGATTTGTGGATCAGCGTAATTTCGTCTTCTAGACAGTTGTGAAACACAAAGCCAAGTTCAGTCGCCACCGGAATAAGGTGCGAGAGTGAAATAGGCAAGCTAATCCAAATGATGCCTTTGTTATTCTGCTTTGAAAATTCGGTGATCTCGCTGAGTTCGGCATTGAATGAATCAGCATCGTGAGGGGCAGTTGCTGGGTCGATGATGATGCCGTTAAATTTGTCGAGCGTAAATTCCACGAGTGATCCTTTATTATTTTTGATTTATAGGGAGTCGAGCATAGGTGGAGCTTATCTTATCTCATGAGCTTATAACACCCGCTCTGCTAGTAGCATTTTTAAGAGCACGGCAGTGGTGGGTAAAAAGTGAGGGAGAGTTTAAGGCGGGCGGCTTGAAACAAAAATTGCGCTAGAAACAAAAACTGCGCTTGGAAGCCAAAGCGCAGTTTTAAATCGGGTCTATTTGGGTTCGACGTTAACGCACATAGTTCGCATCGATACTCACGTACCAGTGCTGAAGCTTGCCGTCAGATTTTTTGATCCACAAATCGTTGGTGTAGCTCTCAATCTTGCCGTTAACCGTTAAATTGAACGTGTTCTCGTCGAATTCGCCAAGTTTCACGAATTGGTCTGTGGTAACTAGGAACGGGTCCATGTCGTCCACGCCAACCGCATCTGAAATCACATAGTAGTGGTAAGTCAGCGGCTTGCTCGCATCATTCGGGTTGCTGCGGTACGCCACAAGCTTGAACGGTTCCGTTAATGGAACGTCGAGCGTTTGCTTGTCCATGGTCGCTGGAATTGGGATAAACAGCCAAGCGGTAAACAGACCGCTCAATAAAACCATAAGGAAGAAAAGAGTCTTAATTGCTTTCATAGCAACCTTCAAAATAGGTGATGTTGAAGACGCTATGGTAACAGGTTTGAATTGTTGATTGTAAGAGTATGAATAAGTGAAGGCGGCACCTGTCTGTTAGGAAGTTTGAATGAATTGACACACTGTTCATAAGTCACGATCTACACTAGTGCGAGTGACCTTGAGATAGGTTGATCATCACAACACCTGCCGCCACAAATAACATACCAACCCACACCATAGTATCGAGGTGTTGGCGGTAAACAAACGTAGAAATCAAGCTCACGGTGACGATAGCCAAGCCCGCCCATAAAGAGTGCACTACACCAACTGGCATCCCTTTCATCGCTTGGCTCAAAAATAGAAATGCAGCTAAGTGTCCTGAAATCACCAATAGAGCAGGGATGGGTTTAGACAAACTGAAACCGTCGGTTGCTTTAAGTGCTACGTGAGAAAGTGCTTCCGCCATCACGCCCATCATTAAGAAAAACCAGCTCATAGTCGTACCTTTTAGTTGTATTGTTTTTTGTTGGTATAGCGGAGTATTTGAAAGTGTTAATCGTTGTTGCTGCTCTTTAGTCACAGCGTATTTGCCCAAACAGCAGGCACAAAAAAGCCCACACCTCACGCTTTTGCAAGGTGTGGGCTAAATCGGTGTGACTACTTGTTTAGGTAAGCAGCGTGGAACTCAATATGCTCATCAATAAAGCTAGAGATGAAGTAGTAGCTGTGGTCGTAACCTGGCTGCATACGTAGCTCCAAATCGGCATTGGTTACCTTAGCCGCTTCGACTAATTGCTCAGGCTTAAGCTGCTCAATCAAGAAGTTATCGGCTTCACCTTGGTCAACCAACATTGGCAGCTTAGTGCCTTTGGTTTTGAGAAGCTCAGAGGCATCGTAGTGCTTCCACTCTTCAATATCTAAGCCAAGGTATTGGTTGAATGCTTTCTGTCCCCAAGGGCATTGCATTGGGTTGGTGATTGGGCTGAATGCGGAGATAGAACGGTAGCTATCTTCGTTTTTGATACCAATCGTTAGGGCACCGTGTCCGCCCATGCTGTGACCCGAAATTGATTTCACAGACGTTACTGGGAAGAAAGATTCAATCAAAGCTGGGAGCTCTGTTACCACGTAATCGTACATGTGGTAATGGTTGTCCCATGGTGCTTGAGTAGCATTCACATAGAAACCTGCACCTTGGCCGAGATCGTAGCTTTCATTGTTGGCAACACCTTCACCGCGCGGACTCGTGTCCGGTGCAACAATAGCAATGCCTTGCTCAGCCGCGGCTTTGAATGCGCCGGCTTTTTGCATGAAGTTTTCATCGGTACAGGTTAAGCCTGATAACCAATACAAAACAGGAACTGGGTTTTCTTTGCTTGCGTTAGGTGGCAAGAAAATCGCAAAACGCATGTTGCAGTCAAGCGTTGCAGAAAAGTGGGTGTATTGTTTATGCCAACCACCAGCAACCTTTGCTTGGCTAATGTTTTCGATTGTCATCTATTGTGCTCCGTTAGGTTGATGGTTTTGGGGAGTAACTTGTCTATGTCATTTAAAGTTTCACCACCCACCGGGCAGGAGGTGGTGAAGACAGTTTGTTGCTTTTCATTTATAGCTTTGGCCTCGACACCTAAGTATCGAGACCAAGGAGATTTATTTATCCATATGTAGAACAGTACGGATAGATTCACCTTTGTGCATTAGGTCGAATGCTTCGTTTACGTCTTGCAGACCCATAGTGTGAGTGATGAACTCTTGAAGACCAAACTCACCCGCCATGTAACGGTTAACGATTTCTGGAAGCTCAGAGCGGCCTTTAACACCACCGAAAGCAGAACCACGCCATACACGACCAGTCACTAGTTGGAATGGACGAGTTGAGATCTCTTGACCTGCACCTGCAACACCAATGATGACTGATTCGCCCCAACCTTTGTGGCAGCACTCAAGTGCTTGACGCATCACGTTTACGTTACCGATACACTCGAAAGAGTACTCAACACCGCCGTCTGTCATCTCAACGATAACGTCTTGGATTGGCTTGTCGAATTTAGTTGGGTTGATGCAGTCGGTCGCGCCAAGCTGTTTTGCTAGCTCGAATTTGCTCTCGTTGATATCAACACCGATGATGCGGTCAGCACCAGCCATGCGAGCACCAATGATTGCAGATAGACCGATACCGCCTAGGCCGAATACAGCAACGTTGTCGCCTTTTTCAACTTTAGCTGTGTTTAGTACCGCACCCATACCTGTTGTTACACCACAACCTAGAAGACAAACTTCTTCAAGTGGTGCTTCTTTGCTTACTTTCGCTAGAGAGATTTCTGGAAGTACTGTGTACTCAGAGAAAGTCGAGCAACCCATGTAATGGAAAATTGTTTCGCCATTGATAGAGAAGCGGCTTGTACCGTCTGGCATTAGGCCTTTACCTTGCGTTTCACGAACGGCTTGGCATAGGTTAGTTTTACCAGATTTACAGAACTTACATTCGCCACATTCAGCTGTGTAAAGTGGGATAACGTGGTCGCCAATCTCAACACTTGTAACGCCTTCGCCGATCATCTCAACGATACCGCCACCTTCGTGACCAAGGATTGAAGGGAAGATACCTTCTGGATCGTCACCTGATAATGTGAATGCGTCAGTGTGACAAACACCAGTAGCAACGATGCGAACTAGAACCTCACCAGCTTTAGGAAGTTGTACATCAACTTCTTCCATTTTTAGTGGCTCGCCAGCTGCCCATGCAACCATTGCTTTTGATTTGATATGAGTTTGACCAGGTTTAATTTCGATTGTCATTGGATGTTTCCTATATATGTCAGTACAGCGGATAACTGTGCAATTAGCTTCAACCCGTTAAGAGTAGTTGAGCTTAATTGTTTCCGCTCTCTCGTTTTGTTGGAGCCAGTATAGGTGTGAGTGCGTGTTTTGATAATCCCCTTAAATAGAAAATGATTATTACGCATGTGTAATAATTGGTGTATTCAGAAGGGTTCAGAAAGGAGGGTTAGTTACTCAGAAAATCTAAGGACACTGTAAACAGGAACTATGTAGGCAAGACATTTATTAGAAACAAATGGGACGTAAGCTTTCCGCCTATTTTCTCGTTGTAGACTCGAACATGCTTTTATCTCTTCCACCTCCAGTGATGCTGTCACTCGCCATCGTGCTTGAAGTTGTCGCAACTTCTCTATTACCTAAAACACAGCAGTTTACTTCTCTACCGGCTACTGCCGCGGTATTGGCTAGCTACGGCTGTGCTTTTTATCTGTTGTCTCTCACAGTGCAAACCATGTCTTTAGGTGTGGCGTATGCGATTTGGTGCGGGGCAGGGATCGTGCTAGTCGCAGCTTTGTCTTGGCTGGTCTACGGGCAAAAGCTCGATATCTACGCAGTCATCGGCATCGCTTTGATTCTGGCAGGTGTGGTGATTATCAACCTGTTTTCGAGTTCGGTGAGTCACTAAAAGTCGATTCCTACTTCTAAAGGAACAAACTAATTGGAATCTAGAGTTGTTAACCTTCAACTTAAGGTATTGAATGTAATGTAGTAATTCCATCACATGCATTTTGTGCATGTATTTTATGAAAACAGCTCACTTTACTCATAGATTGGTCGGTTTAGTATAGCCAGCAGAAACCAATGATTATAAATAATCATCGATATTGTCTGTTTATCAATAACTTAGGAGGTCATTATGACTATTCCGACAACCGATATGATGGAAGCTTGGGCGGGATTTCAAGCTGGCGAGTGGCAAACATCCGTTAATGCACGTGATTTTATTCAGCGAAACTACACCCCTTATGAAGGTGATGAATCTTTCCTTGCGGACGTGTCGGATTCGACGACACAGCTATGGGAATCTGTGCTAGAGGGTATTAAAGAAGAAAGTCGCACTCATGCCCCGGTCGATTTTGATACTGATATCGTTTCTACTATCACTTCACATGATGCAGGTTACATTGCAAAAAACCTCGAAAAAATCGTGGGTCTACAAACCGATAAACCACTGAAACGCGGCATTATCGCTAACGGTGGTATTCGGATGGTGAAAACGTCGTGCGAGGTGTACGGTCGTGAATTAGAACCACAAATAGAAAAGATCTTCACTGAGTACCGCAAAACGCATAACCAAGTAGCGTTCGATCTTTATACTGACGAAATTAAAGCATGTCGCCGTTCTGGGATTATTACTGGTCTGCCAGATGCTTATGGTCGTGGACGTATCATTGGCGATTATCGTCGTCTTGCTTTGTACGGTATCGACTTCCTAAAATCAGACAAAAATGAGCAGTTAAAATCGACTCAGAAAATGCTTGAAACAGGGGGGGATTTAGATAAGACATTGCGCCTACGTGAAGAGCTTACTGATCAAATTCGTGCCCTTGATGAAATGCGAGAAATGGGTTTGAAGTACGGCATTGATATGTCTTCTCCTGCTCGTACTGCACAAGAAGCAATCCAGTTTACCTATTTTGGCTACTTAGCTGCGGTTAAGTCTCAAAATGGCGCAGCGATGTCACTAGGCCGTACATCAACTTTCTTAGATGTTTACATTGAGCGTGACCTTAAACTTGGTCTGATTGATGAAAAACAAGCGCAAGAGTTGATTGATCATTTCATCATGAAGCTTCGTATGGTTCGTTTCCTTCGAACACCTGAATACGATTCACTTTTCTCAGGCGACCCAATTTGGGCAACTGAAGCAATGGCTGGTATGGGCGTTGACGGTCGTACTCTCGTGAGCAAAACGACTTTCCGCTACTTACATACTTTGCACACGATGGGCCCTGCACCTGAGCCGAACATGACCGTTCTATGGTCTGAACAACTGCCTATTGCGTTTAAACAATACGCGGCTAAAGTGTCGATCGAAACCTCATCACTTCAGTATGAGAACGATGACCTAATGCGTGCTGATTTTGATAACGACGATTACGCGATTGCGTGCTGTGTGAGCCCACAGGTGGTTGGCCAACATATGCAGTTCTTTGGTGCTCGTGCAAACCTTGCTAAAGCTCTGCTTTACACCATTAATGGTGGTGTGGATGAAAAATCTAACATGCAGGTTGGCCCTCAAGTTGCTCGTATCGAAGATGAAGCGCTCGATTTTGACCGCTTAATGCCTCGTTTTGATGACATGATGGATTGGCTTGCAACGCAATACGTCACTGCGCTGAACGTGATCCATTACTCACATGACCGTTACAGTTATGAAGCATCATTAATGGCATTAATGGATCGCGATGTTCATCGTACAATGGCTTGTGGCATTGCAGGGTTATCGGTTGTTGCTGACTCACTAGCGGCTATTAAATACGCGAAGGTAACACCTGTGCGTAACGAAGATGGCATCGCTGTCGACTTTGAGATTGAAGGCGAATATCCGAAATTCGGCAACAACGATTCACGTGTCGATGATATTGCTTGTGATTTGGTTGAACGTTTTATGAAGAAAATTCAGAAGATGAACACCTACCGTGAAGCGGTTCCAACTCAATCTATCCTTACGATTACTTCAAACGTTGTATATGGTAAAAAAACCGGTAACACGCCTGATGGGCGCCGCGCTGGTATGCCATTTGGCCCGGGCGCAAACCCAATGCACGGTCGTGATGAGAAAGGAGCGGTGGCTTCACTTTCTTCGGTTGCCAAACTGCCATTCGAGTTCGCTAAAGATGGTATCTCTTACACCTTCTCAATCGTACCAAATGCACTAGGTAAAGATGACCTAAGCCAAAAAGTGAACCTAGCAGCACTAATGGATGGTTACTTCCACCACGAGGAAAGTGCAGGATCGATTCGTGTTGAGGGTGGGCAACATCTTAACGTTAACGTACTTAACCGCGACATGTTGCTGGATGCCGTTGAACATCCAGAAAAGTACCCACAGTTAACTATCCGGGTCTCGGGTTACGCTGTGCGATTCAACTCACTAACACGTGAGCAGCAACAAGATGTAATTAGCCGTACGTTTACTGCTAAGATCTAGCCGTAAACTTCGAGTTATACGGTTCTAAAAAAGCGCGAGAATGACATCCGTCTCTCGCACTTTTTTGTGCGTCGAATATAGCGCAAATGATGTCGTTGGCTCTGCGTTGTTTGGCTGGTCTACTGGAAAAGCTCGATATCTCGCGATCATTGGCATCACTTTGATTTTGGCAGGTATGGTGATTATCAACCTGTTTTCGATGTCGGTGAGTCATTAAGAACTGTGAGTCATTAAGAACTCTACCTCGCTTTTGCCCCAAGACGTGTTATGGCTGATGTTCGCAACATTTTCAGAAGCTACTTTTTGGCTCAATTTATTTCATGCCTTTAATGTAAAGTTAAGTACACAATAATTAGTGGCGTTTTAAGTAAAGGCAGCAGTAGAAGCTCGATCCGTGAGCGTACAACCAACCAATACAAAAGTGTTGCTCACTGATCGTTTTAAAACCTTACGAACGAGGTTACAGGTCAAAAAAGGCCCAAGACTAATAATTCCTCTCCCTGTCAGTGAGTACACATGAGCTTCATTCGGTAGTCACGCGCTATATAGCCATTTACTCCAATATAAAGGTTAAATTTAGAATTAGGTCGCTTATAAATCCTAAAGCAGGTCGTTAATTTGTAAATGAAAAAAATCTAATAAAAACATAATCATAAGTTGATAATAAAAATATGCACGTCGTATTTTCTCTTAAATGGATGCCGTAAATATTTCAAATAACGATGGGCTCAAGTATACTACGATTAAGTACTATGTAGGAGGGTGAATTATGACAGCAACTGACCGTATTAATCAAAAGATAAAACGCTCTCGCCGCTATGTGTTCGAACGGAAAGATTTCGACAACTATGCGAGCTATGACCAAATTGGTCGTGTCTTGAAAAAACTTGTGGATAAAGGTGTACTGATGAAAATCGGATATGGCTTATACACCAAGTCAACGATCAACAGCCTAACTAATAAACCGATGCCAATGAACCCCGGTGGTACTGACGCAATTATGCGTGAGGTCCTAAAATTGCGCGGTGTAGACTTTGAGATGGATGCCATGTCATTGAAGAGCATCAATGGACAGTCCACTCAAATACCAGCGTCTATCAGATACACGTGGGATTCTAAGCATTTCAACCGCAGCCTTAAGGTTGGTAATAGAGTATTGAATAATCGACAATGAGCATACCAAAACTAAAAAAGCAGTTTCTTGAAGTCTCTGATGCCCTCGACTTAGGTAACCCATCGATCACAGAAAAGGACTATTGGGTGGTGTCACTGCTTGCCATGTTGGAAAACGTGGAAAGTGAGCACCACCGGCTCGTTTTTTCAGGTGGAACAGCTTTGGCCAAGTCCAACATTAAGATCCTGCGTATGTCTGAAGACGTCGACATAAAATTGATTCCAACTCAGGAATTTCTCGACAAGGGCACAGGTGCGAAGAAAAGAGCTCGTAAGGCGTTAGTCGAACACCTCATTGCGAGGTTAGTTGAGCACCCTTATCTGAATTACAGTGATAAAACGGTAAGCGATGAGTATCGCTATGTCGAAATCGAAATAGAGTACCCGCAACAATACCATCAAGCACCGTGTCTACGACCTTATATCAAACTTGAGCTCATCGAAACCATTGAACTTCAAGGCGTTGAATCTCGCTCTATTTCATCGCTGGTGTCACAGAGCTACACGCAACCTGCCGAAGTAAGCGCTATGTTGTGTATTTCCATTGATTCGACGTTGGTTGAAAAAGTGCTTTCCATGTTACGCCGCACCATGTCAGTCAAGCGTGATCCAAAGCGTAAGGATGACGAAACATTGGTTCGTCACATCTACGATGTTCACTGCATTAGCGCAGAGCATACGATTGATATGGACGTGTTAAAGCCGATGTTTGATACCGTGTTGGAAGAAGACAAGGAGCGATATGGAAATCAACATCAGGAGTTTGTCGACGATCCACGTAATGAGTTAAAGCTGGGGTTAGAAGAGCTAGAAGCTAACGAGGATTATCGTAAACGTTTTGACGCGTTTGTGGCCCCAATGGTGTACAACACAGAACCACATGACTTTGATACCTGTTTTGCCTCATTCAAAGGTATTTCAGAGCAGCTTATTAGCTAACCTACCGATGCCTACTGCTGCTTTTTGGCTACACTCCCAGTTGTAGGGGCACTATGCTGAAAAAAGTCTAAGTTCGTTACCTCCTCTATCTTATTAACCACATAGCTCTAAAGATGTGGTTGATGAGCTTACTAAGCTAATTGATAGTTTCCCTAAATTTAAGTTATCCGAAGAAGGCGGTTGCGAGTGAATACTCCAGCTCATTTTTGTCCAAAAATGAGTTGTGCTAACTCCCCTCACACCCCAACACAGCTACAAACGCATCCAAATATTGCTCTATAGTCAGGTCCGCAGAAACAGGTGGGAGCTCTACAGTAATACATGGTAGATTTCTTTCTTGGCACCAGGTGCCGAATGAGCCTGGGGTTTCGTAGTCGACGTCTTCAACGAGCGGTAGGTTGAACTGTTTGCCTAGCCAAGTGGCAAGTTTCGATTGTTCGGAGTCGTCGACCATAGCGAGTGGTTCGTGGAAAGATATGACGAATTTAGGTTGGCGCTGCTCAATGAGGTTGATGAGCGATTGCACTTCAGGTTCTAGTTGATCAACTCGTCCCGTTTCCACTTTTACGTCTCTTACTGGAGTGTGGGAACTCCAGCGATAGACGGTGCCGTTTTCTGTCCAGTTTTGCGTTGGGAAGGCTCGGTTTAGGTCGACTTGATTAGCGTTGGCACGGGTACCTAGTTGGTTGCCGTCTGGATTCATTGATAAGATCACATCGTGTCGTAAGTTGGCTGATGGCAAGCTTCTTAGCGCACAAGACAAACCTGCGATAGGTGCGGTTTCATCACCGTGTGTACCTGCTATGATTAGCCCTCGAGATTCGCTTTCAACTTGCGCGGGGAAATAGAGCAAGGGTGCGCCCAATACCGACCTTCCATATGGCAGCGGCTTTATTGAAAATGCAGCTCTTTCCGTTCTTGGAATTAAACTCACCTTTATCTCCTGATTGATCAAGTACGATCAAGTATTAACGATTACACAACCCTACTTAGATAAACGAAAGCGTTAAAACTCGTCAACAGTCGCATTGTTAATTTTATTACTTGCTTCAAAGATAGGCTAGGAGAGCAAAAACATATGGATTTTAAGAAACATTCAACAGCGTTACTCATTTCATCTCTTTTGACCCCTTTTATCTCAGTAACTGCCGTTGCTGAAACGTTGCCTGCGGGAACCACTCTTGCAAAGCAGCAACACTTAGTGCGTGCTAATGATGCGGAAGCGGCGACGCTTGATCCTGCAAAAGCAGAAGGCTTACCAGAAATGCACATACTGCGTGACTTGTTTGAAGGTTTAGTGATTCAAGACCGTGATGGCAACATCACTCCGGGTGTTGCACAGTCTTGGGAAACCGAAGACAACAAGACCTTTGTATTCCACCTTCGTAAAGACGCGCAATGGTCAAATGGCGATCCGGTGACGGCCGATGATTTCGTGTATGCGTTAAGACGCGCGGTCGATCCTAAAACGGCATCGCCAAATGTGTGGTACCTGAAGCTCACCAAAATCAACAACATTGCTGATGTGGCAGAAGGTAAGAAGCCACTTGAAGAGCTAGGCGTATCAGCTGTTGATAAACACACAGTGCGTTTTGAACTTGACAGTCAAGTGCCTTACTTTGTGGCGATGACGGGCCATACATCTATGATGCCAGTGCACAAAGCAGCCCTAGAAAGTAGCGACAAGCCGTGGAGCGAACCTAAGCAATTTGTTGGTAATGGGGCATTCGTACTAGACGAGTGGGTGGTGAACGAGCGCATTGAACTGAACAAGAACCCGAAATATTGGGACAGTTCAGATACTCACTTAACCGAAGTGACTTATATTCCGTTTGAGAATCAGAATGCCTCGATTAACCGTTATGCCGTGGGCGAGGTCGATATTACGTCTGATGTGCCTACCCATATGGCGCAGCAGCTTAAAAGCAAATACCAAGATGCGTTTACCACAGTGCCTTTGCTGTGTACTTATTACTACGCATTCAATACTACGCGACCACCTTTTGATGATGCGCGAGTACGTAAAGCTGTCTCTTATTCTATGATGCGTGACGTTATCACCAATGGTGTGACTCAGGTGGGCAACTTACCGGCTTATACCTTTGCACATGAGTACACGGCTGGTTTTGATGCGACACAACCTGAATACAGTACGTGGACTCAGAAAGAACGTGATCAAAAAGCAAAAGAGTTACTGAAAGAAGCGGGCTACGATGCGTCTAACCCATTGGATTTTAAACTGCTCTACAACACCAGTGAGTCGAACAAGTCGATTGCAGTGGCGATTGCGTCAATGTTGAAGGGTAATTTGGGTGCTCAAGTCGAACTCGAAAACCAAGAATGGAAGTCTTACTTGGTGTCTCGTCGCCAAGGTGATTTTGATGTAATGCGTGCCTCTTGGTGTGGTGATTACAACGAAGCATCAACCTTCTTGAGCCTGTTGCGTTCTGGTTCTTCGGGTAACTTTGCTCGCTACAGTAATGACAAGTACGACGCAGCAATGGATAGCGCACTAGCCGCAACCAGCGAACAAGATCGCCAAGGTTTCTATGACCAAGCAGAGCAATTGATGGCAGAAGACATGCCGATCGCACCAATCTATTACTACATGCAGGCTCGTTTAGTGCGACCAAGTGTCGGTGGTTTTGCGAAGAACAATGTAGAAGGGCGTATCTACTCTAAGGATCTCTACATCAAAGAGTAGTTGAGCTTCTGGTACATCATTAAAAGTCTGAAATAAAGAAAAGGGACGTTGATCATAAATCTCTGATCAACGTCCCTTCGTCATTAATCTGTAACGATAAGCGCAAAAAACTGAAACCTGACTGAAGTATTTTTCACTTTTATTTCAATCAGGTGAAGCCATGTTACCCCCTCTACGTGCCCTTGTTGCGTTCGAAGCTGTTGCCCGCCTCGGTTCTATTGGCGCTGCCGCGCGCGAGCTGTGTGTTACCCAAGCTGCGGTGAGTCAGCAGCTTAAAAGTTTAGAAACCTTTCTCGATACCACACTGTTTGAACGCAGCTCCAAAGGCGTAAAGCTGACTTCGGCTGCCCAGCATTATCAACCGATTGTGGCGGGCTCATTGGCACACCTGAAACTGCAGACTCAAATCCTGTTCGGGGAGAAAGAAACCGACGTGTTGAGCCTGCGCGTTAATCACACCTTTTGCCATAACTGGCTGCTACCTCGCCTGCCATCTTTTTATCAAAAATACCCTTTTATCAGGCTCGATATTCAGCTGGTGGACTGGCCATCAACCAACCCTTGTCAGAATGTCGAGATTGAACTGACCAACGGTAAGGTCGAAAGCGAAGACACTCATAGTGAGCGACTGTTTCAAGAACATTGGCAGTTGGTGTGCAGCCCAGAATTTAAAAACCAATATCAAGAAGCCTTGGCTGAGCATGATTTTTCTGCTCTGCCGACCGTACAAGTAAAAGGTTACCGCGAGAACTGGCTGCAATGGCTAAGCCATAACCAATTCGAGATGACTTTACCGAAGGTGCTACTTGAAGTGAGTAACTCTTTGCATGCCCTAGAAGCGGTTAAGCATGGGATCGGCGTGTTGTTGGTGCGTTCGCTTGCGGTGTCCGAGTTGTTAGAGAAAAACGACCTTGTTCTGGCGACAGAGTCCTCGATGCCTGCTGAATCTGCCCACTATTTGATTACCAAACACCGACGTAGTGCCAAGGTGAATTTCTTTTGTGATTGGCTTTATCACCAGATGGAAGACGGTGAACTGGAAGAAAGATTTCCTAATGGGTAGCCATAAAAAAAATGAAGGGCGCTCTTACTAACCTGTCACACAAACCCCTTAATTTAACCGCATACAAATCAGGACGAGGTCACCATGAGTGCTTTCTCAGAACCAATGAAAAACCGCTTAAAGGTACTGCTATTTACTGCACCGTTGTTGGTGCCACTGTTTACTTTTTGGCTCGTACCATTTGGTTATTCGATTTACATCAGCTTCACCGATTGGGATTACATCTCGCCAGATTATTCGTTCATCGGTTTAGAAAATTACGAGTACATGGTCGAGGACTACGAGTTCATCCAAGCGATGCTAAACACGTTTTGGTTCTCGGTTGGTGTGGTTATTCCAACCATCATTTTTGGCCTTGTATTTGCCATGCTGCTGCACAAAAACTTTAAGGGCAGCCAGTTTTATCGTGCGGTGATTTTCTCACCGTGGATTACGCCAACGGTAGCAGTTTCGATCGTGTGGTCTTGGGTATTCGAGAGCAAATCAGGCTTGGCAAACCACTTATTGGAGTCGGCGGGGTTTAGTGCGATTCCATGGTTAGAGAACGGAAACACAGCCTTGGTTGCGGTGATTATCGTGACAGTTTGGCAGGCGATTGGTTGGACGATGTTGTTTTACATCAGTGCGCTCAACAAGATTCCAGAGTCACTGTATGAGGCTTCTTTGATTGATGGCTGTAGTAGCTTAACGCGCTTTTTGAAGATAACGCTGCCACTGATTTCTCCAACCACATTCTTTTTAGTGGTGGTCAATATTATCACGGCAATGCAGGCGTTCGATCAGTTCCAGATCCTAACGCAAGGCGGGCCGGGTGGTGAGACACGTACCTTATTGTACTTGTTCTACCAACAGGCGTTTGAACGTTACGAAATGGGACCTGCGGCCGCGACATCGTTAGTGATATTCCTGATTACTGGATTGCTGGCACTTATTAATACCTACATCGGCAAGCGTTGGGTGTACTACTAGTCGATTTTTGAAAGGACAGAATTATGACCACGCAAGTATTGGATGCCAATCAAGTCTTAAATCAGGGCGCAGCGAAAACCAAAGTTAGAGCTCAAGCCAAAGCGACGAAGTCAGAGGTTGCGTCAAAGACAAATTCAGTGGATCGCCGTTCGTTCCTCGCACTGGCTAAGCACCTATTCTTGGCAACGTGCGGAACCATTATGGTGTTTCCGTTCTTATGGATGCTGTCTGGTTCGTTGAAAAGTAACGATGAGATCTTTGCTAACCCGCTGGACTTGATTCCAGAGCAGTTTCGCTGGGAAACCTTTGTTGAAACTTTCCACAGCGCGCCGTTTGGCTTGTACATCTTCAACAGCTTTAGTGTGGCTTTGTTCACTACCTTGTTGGTGATTGTGAATTCAGCGATGTTTGCATACGCGCTGACTCAGCTGAAGTTTCGCTCGAAGACAGTGCTCTATTTCGTCGTGATGGGCTGTTACATGCTGCCGGGCGCAGTGACGTACATTCCGTCTTACATCACCTTGGCAAAACTGGGTTTGTTGGATTCACACATGGGCTTGGTGGCGTCGAACGCGGCGTCGGTGTTCGGTGTGTTCTATTTACGCCAAGTGTTTATCAAGGTGCATCCGTCGCTGATTGAAGCGGCACGAATTGATGGTGCAGGTGAGCTCAAGATCTTATGGGCAATCATCTTACCGCAATGCCGAGCAGCAGTCGCAACACTGTTCCTCATCACTTTTATTACCAATTACAACAGCTACATGTGGCCAAGTCTGGTGATTACGACTCAGGATTTAAACCTGATCGCTACTGGTATTCGTCACTACTTTATTGCCGAAGGTAACTATGGGTTGAACTGGTCGCAAATCATGGCGGCGAGCACCATTGCAGTATTGCCTTTGTTAATTCTATTCGTCATTTGTCAAAAGACGATTCTTTCAGGTATCGCCGATAACGGCGTAAAAGAGTAAACGGAAATGAAACTAAAAACTCTCGCACTAGTGTGTACTGGCGCAGCAAGCGCGTCTATGTTCTCTAGCAGTGTTCTTGCGGCAACCGAAGTTAACTTTTGGTATTCCGGTGGTACTAAGCCACAGCAAATGATGACTAAGCTCATCGAAGAGTTCAATGCGAGCCAAGATGAGTATGTGGTGAAGCCCGCATTGCAAGGTAACTACACGGAAACCTACCAGAAGCTGCAAGCCGGTTTAGCGTCGAAAACGGCACCTGAACTTGTGCTGTTAGATTCAGGCCGTGCGGAAGCGATGCATGGACGTGGTTTGAGCCGTGACCTAACGCCGTTCATGGATGAAGAGTTCAACTTCTCTGATTTCATCGGCGCGTTTAAAGATCAAGTGACAGCAGAAGATGGCACCATCATCGGCCTACCTGCTTACGGTACAACCCAAGTGTTCTACTACAACAAGCAGGTGTTGGCAGATAACGGCTTTACTGAGCAAGATCTAAAGACATGGCAAGGCGTGGCTAAGATCGCAGAGAAAGTCACACAACGTGATGAGAAAGGTAATGTGACCTTCTACGGCTGGGAGCCGATGTGGGGTCAAGACAACATGATTGACGCGGCATTTTCTAACGGCGCTAAGATCATCAGCGATGACGGTAAGAAAGTGCTGATTGACTCTCCTGAGTGGGTTGAGGTGTGGGACAGCTTCCGTAAGTGGATCCACGATGATCAAATCATGCGTATTCACTATGGTGGTCAAGGTTGGGAATACTGGTACAAAACCATTGATGATGTGATGAAAGACAACGCACTAGGCTACACCGGTTCATCGGGTGATCAAGGTGACTTGGACTTCACTAAGCTTTCAGCAACCACGCAACCAGGTTGGGGCTCAAACCCTTCTGCACCACAAGCGGGTGCGTTGGTTTACGTCATGCCAAAAGGCACTGACGACGCAGCGGCGAAAGGTGCATTTGAGTTTGTTGAGTTCTACACCAACGCGAAAAACACGGCAGCATGGTCGATGTTTACGGGCTACATCCCAGTGCGCAACAGTGTTTCTGAAGTTCCAGAATACCAAGCATTCACCAAAGACAACCCACAAGCTCTGATTCCGTTGAAGCAAGCGAACACGGCGACCAAAGATTTCCTAGACCCTACCAACGGTAAGATCATGGATGCTCTGAAGGTGGCAGCGGATCAGATTCAAATCCAAAACGTGCCTGCTGATAAAGCGCTAAAACAAGCGGCTAAGAAAGCGCAACGTGCACTAGACCGAGCGAATCGTTCTTAATCAGTAAAGTGGTTAGAACTATCTTTGCATGCATAAAGGCCCATCTATTCGGGTGGGCCTCTTTTTGACCCAGTCCTTCAATTAGGACGAATTTGGTGAAGACAATGACCCAATTTCAAGGTGAGCTGCCGTTTGGCAGAGTACGTATCCCCTTTGATGTATCAGCAGGTTCTCACAGCGTAACGATTACCGGCACAACGGTGAAAAAAGGATTCTTATACGCGGCAGCCTACGATGCCAACCAGGCATTTCGTGGCAAAGTGCTATTTGAAAAGGCGCACAAGTCACTCACTATTCAACTGAAAAACTCTGGTTTAGGCGCGATTGATGGAGCGATTCCATCGGGCCAGTGGTTCTTAGAGCTTTACAACCTTGAGGGTGAGTTCCGCACCGAGCGTGCGATGCAGTATCAAGTCGATATACTTTGCATTGAAGAGTTAGTTAATAGCGATGCTGAGTTAGAACTGACCCCAACGGTGACAAGTGATCACGATATCGAGTTTGATTACAGCCACATGCTGAGCTCTGATTCTCGCTGGTATCGTGGCGATTTACACGCTCACACTCAGCTTTCTGATGGTCACAATACCTTGGCCGCGGCTAAAGACATTGTGGAATCACAAGGGCTCGATTTTTTCTTCTTTACAGAGCACAACATCTGCCAGCCTAAACTGCCAGTATCAAAGCAGTGCTTGTTCTTACCTGCGTTAGAAGTCACGACCGATCTCGGGCACTTCAATGTGCATGGTCCGGTCAAGTCTTTGGACCTTAGAGACGTCGAACACAGCAGGCAAGCGACCATGGAAGCGGGATTGAGTTTAGTGAAAAGTGGACACAGCTCCCTTGGCATCAATCACCCAATGATGAAGCCGTGGCATTGGCATTACGATCAAGTCGATCTCAGCCAAGTGTCTACGTTTGAAGTGTGTTGTGACCCAACTTGGTCGACCTCGCCGAAAGCGACCGAAGAAGCGTTATTGGTTCTCAATGAAATGTGGAATTGTGGCCAGCGCATTACCGCGATTGGCGGCAGTGATTCACACCTTGAACCGCATGAGCGTAATCCTAAGGCCGATGAGCCTTCTATCTACGGTGACCCATCCACCTTCGTTTACAGCCATGGCTTGAGCGGTGAAGGCATCTTGTCCGGTTTGCGTAATGGGCAAGTTTACCTAGAGCGCCGCTGCGGCTTGAAATTTGATATCAATTTAGGTGACTTACTGCCGGGTAATGACTCTCAAGGACAAGCGCTTACATACCGAATTGCCGTCTCTGACTCAGAAAACCCTTACTACGCGGAGTGCGTGGTAGATGGTGAGATTGTCGATCGAATCGCTTTGAGTGATGAGCTGCAAAGTATCCATATTGATCAGGGCTACCGTTGGTGTCGAGTGGATGTTCGTCGTGGGGATCTTTCTTCAACATTAATCAACAGCAATCAATCTGCATCTGACGAGCGTGAGTTTGAAGGCTGCATCAACGCCGTATTCGACGGTAAACAACCAGAATTTAACCAACCCCTAGTGCGTACTTGGGGAGAACTAATGGAGCGAATGAGCCGTGATGAAGTTTAAGGCGATGTTATTTGATAAAGACGGCACATTGTTAGAGTTCCACAAGATGTGGCTCAACGTTTCTCGTGGTGCTTGTGAGCGTGTGAAATATTACAGTGACCAGCATCAGGGTAATCAAACTGTCACACCTGCTGAGTTACTCTTGGCCATCGGTGTTGAAGGTGATGTGGTTGATAACTATGGACTATTAGCCTCAAACCCAGTGGAAGATACCGCGACAGCGTGGTTCAACATGCTGCAACCCAATGTCTTGCTCACTGAGTTCACTAAAGTGACCAAAGCGGCATTCAATGAAGAAGTGGAAGAGAACCCAAGCTGGATTGAAGCACTACCGGGTGTGACCGAAAAGCTCGGTCTGTTTAAGCAGCAAGGCATGATTTTAGGCATCGCGACTGCAGATACCAAAGACTCAACGATCTACACATTAGAGCAATCGGGTTTGAGTGGGATGTTTGATTATGTTGGTTACTCCGATGGTGATATCGAACCTAAACCAGCGCCAGCACTACTTAATGCCTTCTGTGAGCAATGCGGTATTGAGCCACATGAGGTGATCATGTTTGGTGACACGGTTTCGGATATGGAATTTGGCCGCAATGCAGGCGCAAGCAATGTTGGTGTGCTGACGGGAACTGCACAACACAGTGAGCTGGAGCCAGTGGCGGATCTGGTTATCGCATCAGTCGCTCATTTTGAGCTCAACCAACTGCAAGAACGTGGCTAAAACGTCCACGACAAATTGTAAAGATAGTATTTAACCAATTGATTTAAGGACAGGTTATGGCTGAAGTCACACTGAGAGGGGTAGAGAAAACCTACCCAAATGGTTTTAAGGCCGTGCACGGTGTCGATCTGAATATTCGCGAAGGTGAGTTCATGGTGTTTGTTGGGCCGTCTGGCTGCGCAAAATCTACCACACTTCGAATGATCGCAGGCCTTGAAGATATCTCAGAAGGCGATGTCTACATTGGCGATAAACGTGTGAATGAGCTGCAACCTAAAGATCGCGGTATCTCTATGGTGTTTCAGAACTACGCGCTTTACCCACACATGTCGGTATACGACAACATGGCTTTTGGCCTTAAGCAGCAGAAGCTGCCAAAGCGCGAAATCACTGAACGTATCGAAGAAGCAGCCAAGACACTAGACATTGAGCACTTGTTAGATAACAAGCCGGGTGAAATGTCGGGCGGTCAAAGGCAGCGTGTCGCGCTTGGTCGTGCGATGGTTCGTAAACCAGATGTGTTCTTGTTTGATGAGCCTTTGTCTAACTTGGATGCGAAGCTGCGGGTTTCAACGCGAGTCAGCATTGCGCAGCTGCACAACAATCTTAAGCAAGAAGGGCAAAACGCCACCATGATCTACGTGACACACGATCAGGTGGAAGCCATGACTCTTGGTGATCGCATCTGCGTGTTGAATCAAGGTGAGATCATGCAGGTCGATACGCCTATGAATCTTTATCAATACCCGGCAAACAAGTTTGTCGCGGGCTTTATTGGTTCGCCAGCGATGAATCTCCTCAAGGCAAGGTTGGATGAGATTGATGGTGTGATGAACGTGGTTTCTGAAAGTGGAACTCGTTGGACGCTGCCACAGGATAAGCAGGCTATTGCTCGCGAAAAATCGGGAGAGTGGGTGTGGTTTGGCGTTCGTCCTGAGCACATTCAGTTGGCTAATCACGACGCACCGTTGTCGGAGGTTAATACCCAAACGCACAGGCTTGATGTGGTCGAGTCGATGGGGAATGAGCTGTATCTCTACTTCAAATTGGGTGCAGATAAGCTGGTGGCTCGCGTGCCTTTCGATGCAGATCGCACGGCAAACAGTGGCGAAGAGACAGTGCTGCATTTCAACACAAGCCAATGTCACTTATTCGATTTAGAGACAGAAGAGACACTTGATCCTAAGAGCTGATCTTGCCTCGCCAATTAAGTGAGAGCTGAATAAAGAAATCCCCATTCGTTGACTAGACGAACGGGGATTTTTCTTAGTAGGGGGTTCTACTTAGTAGGGGGTACTTTATCAATAGTGAGCATTCACTAATTTATTGATTCTTTTGGATAGTTTCCGTTTTAGGTGACCTCTGTTTTAGATAGTTACCATATCCGCGGCTTTCTTCATCGCTTCTTTGGTTGAACACTCAATCACGTTCGCATTGGCAAAGCGGTGAGCGTCTTTCACTTGAATATCGTGAGCCAAGATAACCAGTTTCGCATTTGCTACATCTAAGTCAGTGATGCGGTTTTGAATGCCGTTTTGACCTTGTGTTTCTACCTTAATCTTAAGGCCTGCTGCCGCACCTGCTTTTTCTAGTGCTTTGGCTGCCATGAAGGTGTGTGCAACACCAGAAGGGCAACATGTTACTGCTACGATATCGTACTCGCCTTCACCAGCTACAGGTGCTGTTTGATCTTGAACTGGCGCAGCTTCAACTGTGTCTTCTTCTGTTTCAACGACCACTGGTTTCCAGAAGCCAACGATAACCGCTGTGGTTAGTGAGCCTAGTGCGATATCGACAATATATACATGCTATTTGGCACGCTTTGTTTGGGTTCACGACTTCACGTCCTGCGAAGTTTTCAAGCGCTTTGATTGGTGAGTCTGTTTCGTTGCGAAAGCGGTTCAGGTTGAGAATGCCAAGCTCTGTATAGTGAGCAAGCACCTCTTTAAATAGACTTGCTTTGCTGCCAGCGGTTGAATAGATGCTACCCGGACGAAGACCAAGCACATATTGCAGGTTACGCATAGAAGTTGCGTGAAGTCCTTTTCCCAATACAGGTTCGTTGCCTTATCTACTGCGTCTTGTCTATCGAACTTCGCGGTCTTGGACATAACATCTGCTTCATTAATCTGAACATATGTTCGAAATTTTATGCTGAACGTTCGTTCCGGTAAAGCTGTGTTTTGCTCGATTTAAAAGTTGTTCTTGCACCTTATTAGCGTATAAGGCGCTCGATTGAATACAATTTATGGCAAGTTTTGGCTGCTTTTACTTTGGAATATTGCCCCACCTCCAGGGACGCTCCTGTAACAACGCTTCGGTAACAATAAAGTGTATTGCTTGACCACTTTTCTTATGTGCACAGGTACGCTGCATTTAAATTAATGGAGCTCTATACGACTGGGTTATTAGATAGAAATTGATAGTTGGAAAAGAAATTTACACTATAATTATGCAATGAAGTCCACATAAAAAACGTATAAAGTGGGATTGATAAATGGATTAAAGATACAATTTGGTTCGCTTTTATAACATATGTTTTTGTTTTTTATGTAATAAAAGCGGCTTTCTTAACTGCGTGTTTAATAAGACACGAGTCATGCTTTGGTTTGAACGTCAAAAGGCAACAAATAATGAATTGGAATACTAATGAGTTACAAGTGCTCTTAAGTGAGCATCAGGGTTGGAGTGTTGAGTCAACTGAGCAGTCTATCGTGATACAAAACGAAGATGGAATTATTGCTTTTTTAGCCGTTTCAGGGGAACAGATATTGGTTGAAGTCTTGTTGTTCTCTCAATCTGACGTCAAGGATAAGCATGCGCTTAATGAAACAATCCTGCGTACGCACAAGATGTTCCCTCTATCAACTATTGGGATTAATGACGTGAATGGTGAGAGCTATTACACAGCGTTTGGTTCATTGTCGTCTCAATCTAAAAAAGAGAGCGTAGTCATTGAGGTTGCTACTCTATTTAGAAACGTTGAGGCATTCATCGACCTTTACCAAGAATACTTATAAGGAGAGAGCAGATGAGTGTTTGGAAAAAACTAGTAACGGCCATCAAAGGTGGCGCAAATGAAGCGGCAGAAGCGGTAGCGGACAACCAAGCTCTAAGGATTCTTGATCAAGAAATCCGAGAAGCAAAAGAGGAGTTGCGCCGTTCAGATGAAGCTTTAGTTAAAATCATTGCAAAAAGAAAGCTGTCAGAACAGAAAGTCGCGAGCTTCGATAGTGGAATAGCTGAATACGAAGGGCATGCCCGTTCAGCGATGGAAAAAGGCCAACAGGATCTAGCGTTGGAGTGTGCGACAAAGGTCGCGACGCTGCGTAGCGAACAACAAGCGGAGCAGGCTTATTTTCAGCAGTTTACTCAGTCTGAGCAATCTATGCGTACGAATATCGCACAAGCGAAAGACAAATTACGTCAATTAGAACAACAAGTTGACGTTGTTAAAGCCAATGAAGCAGTCCAAAAAGCGCAGGCCGCTGTATCTGCAACAAATGTTGGCGCTAATGCAAAAATGCATACTGCGGTTGAGTCTTTAGATCGTATAAAGCGCCGCCAGGATGAAAGGCAAGCACAATTTGAAGCTGCACAAGAACTCCATGAACAGCAATCTGGCAGCAGTTTAGATAAGAAGTTGGCGGATGCTGGCATTGTGTCTGGGGGAAGTACGTCAGCTGAAGACGAACTAGCTCGAATTCTCGGGAAGTAGCTTCTAAGTTGCGTGTATATGGAGCGTAGCGCTTGGCCGTTACGCTCTTTCGTTTGTTAAACAAGGAGTGCTTTATGTTTGGCTGGTTTAAAAAACAAAAAGACGAGAAACCTCAGGCACCCCAAGCGCCGGAAGTGATTGGATTGAGGTTAGGCGGTGCGTTTGAACTCGATGATCTCAAACTGAAGATTATTGAACCTAGTCTAGTTATTGAAGGTGCAGCTCGAACTCAAATCATTAAAGCAGTTGGCGAGGTCAAACTTGATAATCAGACTCGCCTTTTGCGGTATTACACTGACGACGAGGGGTATTTACAGATCCTTCAACATGGGAATCAAGAAGCTGATATTGAAGAAGTGAAGCTTTGGTATTTCTATGAGTCTAAGCCGATTGATACCGACGCTCAGTGGCAATCATTGTTAGACAATGATGTGGTTCAATCGTATAAGGAGCTTGAAGGGCATCGCTTTTCCAAGGTTTGGGACAATATTCGTCCGGTTCCCATGACGGAGACCACTTGGGATCAGTCGGGAAATATTACAACCACCGATCAATTTATCATGGTTTATGAACGTGAGGCTGAAACGGATTTATTCGAGTCACTATTGGTGAGCGCCGAAGAGTCGATCGTCAATAATCAGCATGTTCGCAGTGTAGTAACAAGCACTGGTATTAATCTTACTCCAACTGACTTCACGTTAATTAGCTAACAACTCTCTATCTCCGTTAAGGAAACATTATGTCTCAATTTGTAAATTCTCTGGCAGGGCTTGGTGCGTTTGCACTTTACTTCGCATTGTCAATTTTCTTCTTACTGCTTTTTAAGTTTGTTTATATTCGTTGCACTCCTTACGACGAGTGGAAGTTGGTTAAGGATGAACAAAATATTGCAGCTGGTATCACGCTATCTGGTGCTTTCCTAGGTTATAGCTTGGCGATTGCTGGTGCAGCAAAGAACTCAGTAAATCTGGTCGATTTTGCTATCTGGGGTGTGATTGCTTTGGTCGCACAACTACTCGCTTTTGCGATAGTTCGTTATGGTTTTATGCCAAAATTGGTCGAGCGTATTAAGGCTAACGAAATTCCTGCAGGTATCGTAATGGCATCTATGTCTATCGCTATTGGCCTGCTTAATGCCGCTTGTATGACCTACTAGGAGGCGGAATGAAACGTAGTCAAAATGTAGTTTTGCCTGAAATGCGTAAAAACTGGCGTCAGTTCAGTTTGGCCCCGATTTCTGTAGCGGTGACAACAGCAATGATTTCTGGCTGCAGTGATGATTCTGTTCGAACCAATATTTATGGCACGATTGATGATTGTATTTATGATCACCCATCTTATGCGGCGGAGTGCAAAAGTGCTTATCAGGATGCTCTAGAAGAAGCGAGTCGCACGGCACCTAAGTATAAGAGCATTGATGATTGTGCGCATGAGTTTGGCTTTAGCGGATGTGTTGCTGCTCCTCAAAACAATTGGTTTATGCCTGCGATGGCAGGGTTTATGTTCGCACGCATGGTAGATGATCGTCGTTACTATTCTCAGCCTATGTTTACATCGACGTACTCTCGTAGCATTTTCTATGATGATTGGATTACTGCGGATGGTCGAACTTATGGGAAGTCATATCAACGTGGCACGGTATCTGTGAGTCGTGACGAGTTTAAGCCCAAGCCGACGGTGAAACGAACTATCTCTCGTGGTGGTTTTGGCTCCACGGTATCAGCGAAATCAAGTTGGAGTAGTTCTAAGAGCTCAAGTAAAGGTTGGGGCGGCTAATGCTTCGTCTGAATTCGGAACCTCGAAAACACTGGAAGCAGCTGGCGGCAGAGTATGGTTTTGGTTTCCATACCATGTACGATGAACCGTATTGGGATGAAACGGCTTACTACCAGTTCACTCTGAAGCAAATCGAAGAAGATCTTGAAGAGCCAACTCGAGAAATTCATGAAATGTGTCTCGAGATCGTGGATGTGGTCGTGCGCGATGAATACTGGCTTAAACGTTTTCAAATTCCTCAACCCATGTGGCAAGGTGTTTTGGATTCGTGGAAGCGAAGGGAGCCTTCTCTCTATTCTCGTATCGATCTTGCTTATGCTGGGCGTGGTCCGGCCAAGTTTTATGAAAACAACGCTGATACACCTACATCGCTGTTTGAAACAGGATTCTGGCAATGGTTTTGGCTTGAAGATTTGGTGAACTCAGGAAAGCTAAGGCGGGATTCTGATCAATTTAACTTGCTTCAAGAGTTAATGATGGCGAGATTCCAAGAGTTAGCTCGCTTACAACCCGGTCAGACATTACACTTTTCATGCTGTAAAGATACTGAAGAAGATCGTGGTACGGTTCAGTATATGCAAGACTGTGCGATTGAAGCCGGGTTGAAAACGAAGTTTGTTCATATTGAAGACATCGGCGTAACGAGAGATGGAGAGTTTACCGACACTCAAGATAACCTGATTCGATGGATGTTTAAGCTTTACCCTTGGGAATTCATGTTCCAAGAGGATTACGCCAAGCACTTGGAGACGGCCAAAGTGAATTGGCTAGAGCCTATGTGGAAGTCAGTGCTATCTAACAAGGCAATTCTTCCTTTGTTATGGGAAAAATTCCCTAACCATCCGAACTTACTAGCTGCGTATTTTTCAGATGATCCTAAACTAAAACAACTGAAAAATTCCGAGCTCAAAGATCATGTAATTAAGCCTCTATTTTCACGGGAAGGTGCCAATATTCAAGTTGTAAGAGATCAAGAGCTTGTTCTCGATACCGACGGCCCTTACGGTGAAGAAGGACATATCATTCAGGCTTTTCATCCATTACCAAAGTTTGGTGATAACTATACCTTGGTTGGTAGTTGGTTGATTAACGATGAGCCCGCTGGAATCTCAATCCGAGAAGACAGCTCCCTAGTGACTCAAGATATGTCTCGTTACCTTCCCCACATCATTCTCGACTAGATGGTCATTTAGGTTGATAGACACCTGTGTTTGCCTGTTTATCAACCTACCTTTCCAATTATTGATGCTGTGTACCCAAAGTTGTCATAGCTCTGACAATTAGCTTGCTTGAGGCCTTAGAGTCTCTCGCGTTTTGAGTTGTTGCATAAGCTATTGGCTCTGTTGGTCTCTTTTACTTCTCATTTTACTTTCCTTCAGAAGCCTCTATTGCAATCTTTAATTGAATGATGTTTTATATTTTGGAGGAAGAGTGAAGTACTTTGTGGTCCCTGCTGTGATGTTGTCAGGATTCGTGGTGAGTGAAGCGTTTGCGGTGAGTGATGACGTTGAACACTTTGTGAGTTTAGGTGTACTCGATGGTTACACCGCGTTGAATGAGTCGGAGTTTACGCCTGCGGTCGGCTATCATGCGTTGATCGATGATAGGCATCGTTGGGGGATAGGAGTGGCGCATAGTATGAAGTCAGACTACACAACTACGACTGGCTCTTATGATTATGTTTATAACTTCGACTCAAAATGGGCAATTTTCGGTGGCGCATCGACTGGTTATAGTTTCGCCAAAAGGGATGATGGCGTGTTGGCTTGAGGTCAGTTTGGCTCAACTTTCGAACCGATAGAGAACATGAAAATGGAACTCGGCTACCGAATTCACGACACAGTGGACAGCTGGAAAGGCAGAGATATGTCGCGAATTGAGGGGGGGGTACTTCGGATTTAGCATGAAAGTGTAATTATTGGCGACAAACTGGGTCGCCAGAAAAAGGGGCCTTTAAGGAACGTCGACACAGGAAAAGTTTATCGTAGTGGTTTGCATCTGCTCTTCAATGCGGTTGCTGATTCGCATTACCTGTGTTTCTTTACCCTGTGTCTGGTACAAGCTGGTCGCTGTGAGCATTGCATCACTCTCAGAGAGGGACGACTTTTCAACATTATAGGTTTTACTGACGGCGCTCTCATATTGAGTAGGGCTGTTGCCGTTACTGAAAGCTGTTGAAGAGGCGAAAAAACACCATGAAAGTGATGCGAGCCGGAACATAATAATCCTCTGTACGACGTTATTGACCGGCAAATTTTAATGGTGGCTTCACTCACTAGGGAGTAAGGCAGTTTAATGTTTATACATGGATAACGCTTAAACTGGCTTACGCATAAATCAGCTTACGTCCGTTCTATTAATCCAATTGTTTGGCAATCAATCTCGCCATTATCTCAACTCCTTCTCGCCACTCTTTGGTCTCTTCTAGGTTGGTAACACTGAATCGAACACAATGTTTGTATTGATCATTTTTACCGATCGCCGTTCCCGGAAGAATACCCAATTTGTGCTCTAAGCAGTCTAAATAGAGCTCATAACTGTCGAACGAATCGGGCAAGGTTAACCAAATCAGAAACGCGCCTTCCGTGGGGGATAGGTGATAGCGTCCTTTGATTTGTGGGTATTGATTCAGTGACTCCGTCAGCGCTGTATGAAATTGCTTATATACCCGTTCAACTTGAAGGTGCAGGCTTGAGAACTTGAAAATTATCATTAATTCGA
>NZ_OSDX01000041.1:0-56935 GCF_900382755.1 Vibrio sp. Evd11 | reverse complement strand
ACGACCGCATCTTAACTTTAATTGCTAAATCACTTTGTAAATACGTGGATTCCATATATGGATTGGGGAAAAATGCTCGGCTACCAACCGCATGAGTTGACTGCGACGTTTGAGACTTGGAAAAATAACTTACACCCTGATGATTATCATCAAGCCATGAAAGCTTTTGAAGAGCACCTGTCGGGGAGCTGCGACTTGTATGAAGTTGTTTACCGAATGACGCATAAAGATGGCAGTGATAGCTATGTGTATGACAGAGGTCGTGTTGTTGAGTTTGATACCAATGGAACACCGCTTAGAATTATGGGCACGCACATCGATATCACGCAAGAAAAACGCTTTGAGCAACAATTGACGACATTGGCCTCTACCGATAGGTTGACGGGGCTACTCAATAGACAAGCCATCGAACAACGTTTTCGTGAAATGAAAAGCGCTGATACGTTAGTCAGAGCGGCGCTGATCTTTATTGATATCGACAACTTTAAAGCGGTGAATGACACTTTAGGCCACCAAGAGGGCGATCAGTTGTTGAGTTTTATTGCTCAGCGCTTGGTTACTCTAGCCTCTGATGTGAATTCGTTAACTTCTGGTGCGGCTTCGCAAATTTCTGATACAGCTTCGCGAGTTTCTGGTATAGCTACGCTAGCCTCTGAACCGGCGCAAATCGGACGGATTGGCGGAGATGAATTTGTCATCTTGTTTCCCGATACGAAGCTAGATCAAGTCACGCACTTTTGTGAAGAGTTGTTGCAGACGGCGGTACCTGAAAGCAATCAAAGGCTGAAGGGCGTCGCCATCGGAATGAGTATCGGTGTGTGTTTCTTTAACCAAGGTGAACATCACTTTAATGACGTGTACCAGCAATCTGATTTGGCTATGTATCAAATTAAGAGAAACGGCAAAAATGGAGTGAAAACTCTGTATCTCTGATGAAAAAGGCGCTTTCATCAAACCCTCCTATGCTCGGTTGAACATAACGGGTATTCCATATCCCAATAGTTTGTGCGAACTTTCTTCTTTCTTCTTTCTTCTTTCTTCTTTCTTCTTTCTTCTTTCTTCTTTCTTCTTTCTTCTTTCTTCTTTGTTCTTTGTTCTTTGTTCTTTGTTCTTTTAGGCCTATATTCAACAGTACAGTTATGACATTGATTTAACATGAATAGCTGTGAGTAAAGGATAATAAATGCTTGATTGGAAATGGATTATCAAGTTAACAATAAGTCAGTGGAGACTCCCCAATGAAAAAACTACTTTCAGTACTTGCTGTGTCTGCAGCAGTAATGGCACCGGCAGCATTTGCTTCTTCGCCTGTTATGTTTTCAACGATCAACGGCTTCAATGCTCCTGATTCAGATGCGGTTGGTGGTGTACGTTTAGCACTTCTTCATGGTCAAGTGAACGACGTTAAAGGTGTCGACCTTGCTATTATTGGTATGTCAGAGACGCAAACGACGACAGGTGTAAACTTGGGTATTTTTGGTGCGCATAAAGTAAACCAAGAAATGACCGGTGCTTCATTGGGTATATTCAACTGGAACCCTGGAAAAACGACAGGTTTGAACTTGGGTGCAGTTAACATCACTAATGATGTAAAAGGCGCGAACGTGAGTTTTGTTAACTATTCTGAAGGCGACACTATGGTTGATGTTGGTGCTGCGAACCTTTCAGAAGTGTCGACGGTTCAGGTTGGTATCTTCAACAAAACAACGAAGATTGAAGGCGTGCAAATTGGCTTGATCAACTGTGCTGATAACGGCTTCTTCCCGTGCTTCCCGATCGTAAACTTCGCTAAGTAAGTTTATTGTTGAATGCTTGGTTTACTCTTTTTTGTAAACTGAACTTATTTGTAAACCGAGCTTGTCAGTAAACCAAGTTTATTTATACGCCTAGGCTCCTCTGTTTAGGCGTTAATGTTTCCAATTCCCTTTCAATCAACATGCCTCAAACTACTTAATAAGCATTTGATTTTATATTTACTATTGCAGTATTTTTACTTATAAGTACAATGTGCGATAAATTCCCAACGATGATTTATATGCTTTGATTAATCCCCATACCGTCGATTTTAAAAAGGCTTTTTTAAGTCTAACCGCCAGTTTTTTAGTAGTTTTGAGCTTGTTGCTCGTTGATTCAGCGGAAGAATCAGATAAACAGTATGGAATCGAAAACCAAGGTGTCACGCGCTCTTTAGCGGAGCTCACACAGATCATAAATGCGCTTGAGTACAACATTACTGCACTTTATCCACTGCATGGCGATACTTATGTGTTCTCGCATGAAAAAAAGGTAGAGGGTGAGACGTGCTATTTCACCAGTGAAGAGCAGCATGCCCTTCGCTTTGACTTTATGTTCTCTGGCCCTCGCGAGATGTGCGACCCTAAGTCGGATCTTCATACCGAAGCGGGTAAGCGCTTGTTTATCGCACCAACCATGGCTTATTTTGCCAATACCATTGATACCATCTCTGCGATTTACTTTATCTCGAAAGAGAAATTTATCATCTCTTCACCATCTGATTTTGCTCGCTATATCAAGGGCGACACATTTGATTCGGTGGTCAACAGTCGCCCGTATTGGATTAATACGATTCGTTTTGGTTTAGCTCAGGGGCAAGACCAAGTGGTGTATACCGGCCAATATGATGATTACCTGACAGGTAAAAAAGTCGTGACGTTGACCAAAGGCATTTACGTTAATGGTGACTTTAAAGGGGTATTAGGCGTCGATGGTTATGTTGCTAACTTAGTCTCAAACCTTACCCATGGTTATAAAGTGACGAGTACGCGAGGCGCAAACAAGTACGGGGTTATGGACTTTACCTATTCCAAGCCTTTGTATGTTGATGACATTAACACCCAGTTATACCTGAGTATTGAAGAAGATAAGATCGAGCACTTTCTACATGTATTGGCGATGGAGAAGATTCAACTTTCGATACTGTTGGTTTTGTATCTACTCTCGGTTTTATGGCTATGGCGTTTTTATACAAGACAAGAACACCAGCGTTTGAATGACCTAGCAATGTGCGACCCATTAACTGGTTTACTGAATCGACGTGGTTTTGAAGCTCGATTACTGGCGCAGGATGAACAGCCGATTATTGGTGTTGGCGTGTTTGATATCGATGATTTCAAAGTCGTTAATGATCGCTATGGCCATAAAGTGGGGGACGAAGTGATTTGTCATGTGGCTCAATTGATGCTGAACAGTGTTAGGCAGCAAGATATTGTGGCGCGATTTGGTGGTGAAGAGTTTGTTGTCGCGATCACGGGTGAATCATCGGAGTTGCTTTCATCGATTTTTCAACGAATTCAAAACGACATTAGCCTGCAGTGCTACCGCTCTCCAGCTGGCGACAAGATTAATATCTCAGTGTCTGGTGGCGCGACGCTCTACTCTCTGTACAAGTTCGACAGTGTCGGGCACTTGTGGGAAAACCAGAGTATTCGTTCTTCGGATGAGCAGCTTTATAAGGCGAAAGCCGCGGGTAAGAGCCAAGTGTGTATTCACGTGCATTAAGCGCTTGTCTAAAAACTCAAAGCCTAGTCGTTTGACTAGGCTTCTTTTTCGTTTCTAAGAATGAGTCTCTAAGAATTTGCTCTAAGAAATCGAATCTAAGGACAAAATGTCTTTAAGATAAACGCATCTAAAATTAGAGGTTACTTCTTCACGCGACCTTTATTCATCCATTTCTGATGCACACCACGGCGCAGGCTTTGGAAGCTGTTTTCGACCTTGTCGACACCAAGCAGAATCACTAATGCCAATAGCGTGATGATTACCGATTGAGAAAGGTGCCCTAACGCAATCATCATACCCAACGCAGCCAACACCCAAATAATGGCCGCTGAGGTGACACCATGAATCTTTCCATCGAGTGTCATCATCACACCTGCACCAAGGAAACCAACTCCGGTAATGATCTGACCAAGTACACGAGCCTGATCCAGTGTGTTGGGGGAGAGGCTAATCGCCATGGTAAGAAATAAATAGGTACCGCTGATAATAAGAATCGACGTTCGGATTCCAACCGGTTTGCCGCGTGTTTGTCTTTCGATTCCGATTAAAGAACCACACAGCATGCATACTGCTAGGGCTGCCCAGCTAAAGGGGGCAAGGTTGAGAGTTTGTTCTATAAATTGTGACATATCACCCCTCCTAAAAATTTAGAATAGAGCGAGTATGCTAATAATAGACCAGACGATCGAACAAAAAATTTTTGTCTTAACGATTGATGGAGGCGACTTAAAAGCTAGCAGCCGTTTGTTGTTAAGGTAAAGCTAGGGGAGTGTTCTTTTGTCGCTTCTTGATATTTAAGACGATAAGAAGCGACCATTGTTCAAGATAGAGTTATTCAATATGTAGATCGAGTGGCGTCTTGCTACTGCGACCGCCAATCTCGCGAGTTAACTTAGGCACTAGATAGCCTGAAACCTCAGAGATCAAACCCTTAAAGTGCATCTTTGCCTCTTCATCGGAAATATAGAAATGAGCGGCGCCCTGAACTTTATCAAGTACATGCATATAGTAAGGTAAAACACCGGCGTCGAATAGCTTGCCGCTTAATTCTTTCAACGAGTTAGCGCTGTTATTGACACCTTTTAGCATCACGCCCTGATTGAGCAGAGTGGCCCCAGTTTGCTTTAATTTATGAAAGGCTTGCTTGAGTTCTAAGTTAATCTCGTTGGCATGATTAATATGGCTCACCATCACCACATTGAGGCGCGTTTGAGCTAACAATTGGCACAGTTCATCCGTCACTCGAGCAGGGATCACAACCGGTAATCGGCTATGAATTCGAACGGTTTTCACATGCGGAATCTGTTCGATGGTATGGATCAGCCATTCGAGTTCGCTGTCTTTGGCCATCAAAGGGTCACCACCGGATAAGATAACTTCGTTGATCTCGGGATGTTGATCCACATAATCGAGGCTGGTTTGCCATACAGACTTAGAACCCTTGTTGTCTTGATAAGGGAAATGACGACGGAAGCAGTAGCGGCAGTTAATGGCACAGCCACCTTTTACAATCATCAATGCGCGACTTTTGTATTTGTGCAGCAGTCCTGGAATCGCGTTGTCTTGTTCTTCCAGTGGATCAGCTGAATAACCCTGGTGAACTTCAAACTCTTCACTGAGCGGCAAAACCTGACGCAATAGAGGGTCGTGTGGATTGCCTTTTTCCATTCGCTCAACAAAGCTAAGAGGAACTCGAAGTGAAAACAGCTCACGTGCTGCGAATCCTTTTTGCCACGGTGTTGGGTCTATTTCCAATGCTTGAAGCAGTTTTGTCGGGTCAGAGATCGCATTCGATAGTTGTTTGAGCCAGTTTTGCTCAACAGATTCGACTTTTCGGGTTATGATATGCGGCATTGAAATTAACTCAAAGATGTGGAAGAGAAAATCATGGCGTCAGTAAGCACCAATGAATTCAAAGGCGGTTTAAAATTCATGTTAGATAACGAGCCTTGCGCAATTATCGACAATGAATACGTTAAGCCAGGTAAAGGCCAAGCGTTTAACCGTGTAAAACTTCGTAAACTGCTGTCAGGCAAAGTGTTAGAGAAAACATTCAAGTCAGGCGAAAGCTTTGAGCTTGCAGATGTTGTTGACGTTGAATTAGGCTACCTATACAACGATGGCGAATTCTACCACTTCATGAACAACGAAACATTTGAGCAAATCGCAGCAGACGTAAAAGCAGTCGCTGACTCAGCAAAATGGTTAGTTGAAAATGACGTTTGTACTCTAACGTTGTGGAATGATAACCCTATCACTGTTACTCCGCCAAACTTTGTTGAGATCCCAGTAACTGAAACTGATCCTGGCCTTAAAGGCGATACACAGGGTACGGGTGGTAAACCTGCAACTCTAGCAACAGGCGCGGTCGTTCGTGTACCTCTATTCATCGCTATCGGTGAAGTGGTTAAAGTTGATACTCGTACTGGCGAATACGTTGGTCGTGTGAAGTAATTTGATTGTGTCCACCTTGTTTAAGGTGGCTCAGTGAAATAGAAAAGGTCGCTTATCGCGGCCTTTTTTGTATCCCAAGATCAGAGACGAGTAAACGGGATGCGGGATACGAAAAGCAGGAAGAGCAAGAGTGAGTTAGAGGATAAGAGATTCGACAAGCAACAAAAAAAGCAGAACAAGATAACCCTGCTCTGCTTTTAGTCTTTTCGCTCTTAAGCTTTTCGAATCTCGATTACTCGAATCCCGAATCTGCTCTTAACTGTTAGATCATGAAGATGAAGATAACAGACAGTGCGCTGATTAGGCCTGCAACGAAGTAGCAGCCCACTTTACCTGCAACGCCGACGTGGAACTTAAGGTCGTGCATGCCGTGGTGAAGACGGTGCATTGCGTGCCACATTGGCAGTGCTAGTGTACCGATGATGAATAGCGCACCGATAATGCTGGTGGCAAACTCAGACACACGTTCGTAGCTCATTGCATCCGCATCGATAATGCCCATAGGCACTAAGATACCCAGCACTAGAATCGTGATCGGAGTGATCATCGCGAACCAAGTACCGCCAGCGCCAAATAGGCCCCACCAGATTGGTTCATCAGAGCGTTTCGGATTGTGGTTAACATTGTAATTTGTGTTCATAACGAAGCTCCTTACACCACCATAAGAACGATTAAAGAAATAAATGCCACCGCTGCCCACTGGGTCAGTACGATGATTCTTTTATCTACCAATTTGCCTTTAAGGCGGATTGGCATTACTTGAGGCATCATGCTGAAGAAGGTCTGAGCGTGCAGTAAGCTGCCTAGCAGTGCCACGATGTTGATACCAACAACGACAGGGTTAGCCATAAAGCTCAACCAACCTTCCCACGCTTCAGGGCCTTTCACTAGCGAACCCAAACCGAAGGTTAGGAACAGAGTGAATAGAATCAAAGGCAGTACAGTCGCTTCACGTAGCATGTAGAAGCGGTAGAACGGATGGTTGCTCCACCACGTTCTCTTCATCTCACGAACATAAGGCTTACGATTGCTCATATTATGCCTCCTCTGCTGTTTTTACTTGCGATCCGTCTGGTTTGAACATCGAAATAACGAAGTCCATTGAAGACTCAACTTTACCTTGGTTTACTGCCGCTGCTGGGTCTACTTTCTTCGGACATACGTCAGAACAGTAACCTACAAACGTACAGCCCCAAGCGCCGTTGTCGCCATTGATAAGCTTCATACGTTCAGCTTTACCATTGTCACGGCTATCTAGGTTGTAGCGGTGAGCAAGAGCAAGTGCCGCAGGGCCAATGAACTCAGGGTTTAGACCAAACTGAGGACACGCCGCGTAACACAAACCACAGTTGATGCAGCCAGCGAACTGTTTGTACTTCGCCATTTGCTCTGGAGTTTGGATGTTAGTGCCATCTTCAGGTGTACGGTCGTTACCAATGATGTAAGGCTTGATTGCTTCAAGACGTTCGATGAACGGCGTCATGTCGACAATCAAATCTTTCTCGATTGGGAAGTTAGCCAATGGCTCAATTTTGAAGCCGTTTGGATAATCACGTAAGAAGCTCTTACACGCCAGTTTTGGCACGCCATCAACCATGATGCCGCAAGAACCACAAATCGCCATACGACAAGACCAACGGTAAGACAGGTCTTTATCTAGGTTATCTTTGATGTAACCGATCGCATCAAGTACTGACATGGTTTCATCAAACGGAACTTCAAAGGTTTGAAAATGAGGTTCTGCATCGTGCTCAGGGTCATAACGCAAAATTTCAATTTTTTGGATTCGATTCGCTGACATTATGCTTGCTCCTCTTCGCTCTTCTTCGCATTCTCTTCTGCTGCTTTTTCGGCTGCAGCGGCTTTCTCGGCTGCTTCACCGTATAGACGAGCTTTAGGTTGAGATTTAGTAATCTTAACGCCGCTGTAGTCGATAGTTGGTGCCGCATCTTCGTTGTAGAAAGATAGAGAGTGTTTCAGGAAGTTCACGTCGTCACGTTCTGTGCAGTTGTCGTCTAGACGTTGGTGTGCACCGCGAGACTCTTTACGAAGGATCGCTGAGTGAACCATCGCTTCTGCAACTTCAAGGCCGTAACCCACTTCGATAGCATAAAGTAGGTCAGTGTTGAACACTTTGCCTTTGTCTTTAATGCTGATCTTCTTGTAGCGCGCTTTCAGTTCAGTGATTTTGTCGATGGTTTCTTGCATCAAGTCTTCTTGACGGTAGATACCACAACCCGCTTCCATGGTGTGACCCATTTCAGTACGGATGTCAGCCCAGTTCTCATCGCCTTCTTGAGCCAAGATGCCTGCGATGCGATCTTCAACCGCTTTGATTTGCTTAGCGATAGCTTCTTCATTCCAGCCTTTGAATTCAGCTGCACGTTTCACGGCTTGCTCACCGGCTACGCGGCCAAATACGACGAACTCAGCCAGAGAGTTAGAACCTAGGCGGTTTGCACCGTGTAGGCCAACTGAAGCACATTCACCAACGGCGAATAGGCCTTTAATGCGAGTTTCACACGTACCGTTAGTTTCAATACCACCCATGGTGTAGTGAACGGTCGGGCGAATTGGGATTGGCTCTTTTGCTGGATCAACGTTTACGTACGCTTTTGCAAGCTCACAGATAAACGGAAGACGCTCTTGCAGGTACTCTTCACCAAGGTGGCGAAGGTCAAGGTGTACGACATCACCAAGTGGGTGCTTGATGGTGTTGCCTTTCTGCTGCTCGTGCCAGAATGCTTGAGAAACTTTGTCACGAGGACCCAGTTCCATGTATTTGTTTTTCGGCTCGCCCACTGGAGTTTCAGGGCCCATGCCGTAATCTTGCAGGTAACGGTAGCCGTTCTTGTTGACGATGATACCGCCTTCACCACGACAACCTTCGGTCATCAAGATGCCAGTACCCGGTAGGCCTGTTGGGTGGTATTGAACGAACTCCATATCACGCAGTGGTACACCGTGGCGATAAGCCATTGCCATACCGTCGCCAGTTACGATGCCGCCGTTGGTGTTGCAGTGGTAAACACGACCTGCGCCACCCGTTGCTAATACAACAGATTTCGCTTTGATCGTAACAAGCTCACCTTCAGACATATGAATCGCGATTAGGCCTTGTACTTCGCCATCTTCAACGATCAAATCCACCACAAAGTACTCATCAAATCGTTTGATTGTGTCGTACTTCATCGAAGTCTGGAACAGTGTATGAAGCATGTGGAAGCCGGTTTTATCCGCTGCGAACCACGTTCTTTCTACTTTCATACCGCCGAATCGGCGTACGTTTACTTCACCGTTTTCTTTACGACTCCATGGGCAGCCCCATTGTTCCATTTGGATCATTTCGCGAGTCGAGTTTTCAACAAAGTATTCAACAACATCCTGTTCACATAGCCAGTCGCCACCGCCAACAGTATCGTTGAAGTGGTTATCTAGGCTATCTTCGTCTTTAATTACTGCTGCTGAACCGCCTTCTGCTGCTACCGTGTGCGAACGCATTGGGTAAACTTTAGAAATCAGTGCTACTTCCAATTCAGGATTAGCTTCAGCCGCAGCGATAGCTGTACGAAGACCAGCGCCGCCTGCGCCGATGACTGCGATATCTGTGGTAATTGTCTTCACAGTTATTCTCCAGTGTGATGCGGAGTATTCCGCTTGTTATTATAAAAAGCTTATTTAGGAGGTTCTAAATCGTAGGAACCATTTAGCACCCCTAAGCCTTAAGTGGTAGGTTCAGTGTAAGAGAGAAAGGCATTTCAAAAATTGATGCATTTGGGTTTTTAGGTCGGTAATGCATATGGAGGCATAGAAATTATAGGTTATGTGACTGCAATCACGGCAATGAATTGTTGATAACGATTAACCCACAGGACGGGTGTTAACGGCTTGTTGAGTATGATTTTTGTTATCAATGTTGATGTGAAAGCTGTATTGATAATTGTATTGTAGAACGTAATTTTCTGGCTTCATTAAAACAACATTTTGCTTTCATCAATAGACAGATAGAAGCTTACAAAAGAGACGAAAGGTGGTAATTTTCGTCGCCTAGAATTCAGTGATATGGAACTTAATAATGCACTCTACATGGCAACCGGCCGCAACCATTAAGCAGTTAAAGCAACGTGCTGATATCCTTAATCAAATTCGCCAGTTCTTTACAGAACGAAACGTGATGGAAGTGGATACGCCTGCGATGAGTCACGCTACGGTGACGGACGTGCATTTGCATACCTTCAAAACTGAATTCGTAGGGCCGGGTTATGCGCACGGCCAGCCGTTGTTCTTTATGACCAGTCCAGAGTTTCATATGAAACGACTGTTAGCGGCGGGCAGTGGCTGTATCTACCAAATTTGTAAGTCTTTTCGTAACGAAGAAAATGGCCGTTATCACAACCCTGAGTTCACTATGTTGGAGTGGTATCGCGTTGGCTTTGATCATCATGACCTGATGGATGAAATGGATTTGCTGTTACAGCAGGTTCTAAAATCAGGCACAGCGCAACGAATGACTTACCAACAAGCCTTTATTGATGTGTTAGGTGTTTGTCCGCTGGAGAACTCGATGGATACGTTGAAGCAAGCGGCTGCACAACTTGGGTTAAGTGATATTGCGGATCCTGAAGAAGATCGCGATACGCTCTTGCAGCTTCTGTTCAGTATTGGGGTAGAGACGAAAATCGGCCAAGATGTTCCGGCCTTTGTTTATGACTTCCCGGCATCGCAAGCGGCGTTAGCTAAGATTAATCCTGAGGATTCACGAGTGGCGGATCGCTTTGAGGTGTATTTCAAAGGGATTGAATTGGCAAACGGCTTCCATGAGTTGGATAAACCACAAGAACAACTTCAGCGTTTTGAAGAGGACAATGCCAAACGCATTGAGATGGGCTTATCGCCTCAACCGATTGATCATCACTTGATTGAGGCATTAAAAGCGGGCTTACCAGACTGTGCCGGTGTTGCTTTGGGTATCGACCGCCTGATCATGCTGGCGTTAGGTTATGACCATATCGATGATGTGACGGCTTTTCCTTTCCCACGTTCTTAGCTTTTTGCTTCTACTGAAAGTTAATAGTCCTTAGCTATTAACTTTCAGCTTCTAATCCGCTGCACTAGCTGACCAGAATACCGGTACCCACTAGCTAACCAGAATACCAGTACCAAGTACGGCAACAATGGCTCCTATCCAAGCGTAGGCGTTCGGTCTCTGCTTGGTGTACAGCCAGAGTATTGGTAACAACATGATTGGCGTGGTTGAAGATAACAGTGCGACCATGCCGACATTGCCTTCCTGCAACGCATACAAAATCAGCGTCATTCCCACGGCCATCGCTAGAAAACCATTAACCGCGGTAATTGCGAATATCTGTTTATTCATTGGGTTGATTGCGCGTGAAAGTTTAGCGCCCGTTAAACGAAACAGAGAGTGAGCAACAAAGGCGGTGATCATTCGAATGGCTGAAGCGGCGATAGGGTCTATGTTGGTTTGCATCACGGGTTTGGCAATAATACCGCCCAGTGCCTGGCAGATGGCGGCTGTGATTCCTAGAGCAACACCAATCCACACCTTGCCCTTAATGGTTTCGAGTTGGTTTTTCGCTTGCCCACGACGACCAAAGAAGATTGCGGTTAATACACCACTAAACACCAACGCCGAGCCAATCAACTCCACAGAAGTCATGCTTTCGCTAAACAGGAAGTAACCAAGAATCGCCGAGAACACGGCGTGACAAGAGAACAGCAAACCCGCTTGGCGCGGTCCCATTCGGTTCAAACAGGCAAATAGGGCCGTATCACCAATGAAGATACCAATTAGACCCGACAGCATCATCGGCGTGACTAAGTCAGCTTCCACACTTGACCAACCGCCAGTAAACCAAGCCATGCTTGATAAGATGATCGCGGTACAACCCATTCGCCAGCGGCTATAAGCGAAAGAACCTAAGTGTTGAGCAGGCTTTACTGACATCAGGCTCGCAATCGCCCAAAGAAAAGCGGCAGCTAGAGCCAACCATTCAAATCCCATCTGAATAACATCCTTGTGTCTGGGATAAATTAGCTCATCAATATGCATCAAACCGAACTGAGAACAAAGCGATTCTTATTAAAGAACGACTTTGTTTCAGTTATTGGTTTGTGTCAGCTGTCGCTTTCTAGTGTGGTTCACTTACTTTGCTTGAGGCGCGCTATACCTTAAAGCGTTCCACATCTCGGCGCATCGACTCAGCAGCGTTGCTCATTTCATTTGAACTATTGCGGCTGCTTTCCGCTTGTTGTGCTAGATCGTCAGAGGCATCTTTGATTCCTTGCGTATTGCGGCTGATGTCCTCGCTTACCGCGCGTTGCTCTTCTGCAGCACTCGCAATTTGCAGCGCCATGTCGTTGATTTCAGTGATGGCTTGCGTGATTTTAGTCAGGCTGCCATGGGCTTGTTCTGCGAAGCCAACACTGTTTTCTGCTAACTGAGTGCTGGTGGTCATGCTTTCAACGGCATGCTCGGTATTCTTCTGTAGCGTATCAATCATCACGCGGATTTCTTCGGTCGAGCCGTGCGTTCTTTGGCTTAGCACTCGCACTTCATCGGCCACAACCGCAAATCCACGACCTTGTTCACCCGCTCGAGCAGCTTCAATCGCCGCATTCAATGCCAATAGATTGGTCTGTTCGGCAATGCCTTGAATGGTGGATAGGATCTGGTTGATGCTTTGAGCATTACTCTCTAATTCACGAATAACATTGGCGGCATCTTCAACTTGAGTCGCAAGGCCAGTAATCGCATCACGGTTTTGTTGGATAACCTCTTGGCCTTCGTTACAAGCGGTAGCGGATGCTTGAGAGGCAGAGGCGGTTAATTCGGCATGGCTAGCCACTTCGGCTGCAGTGGCAGACATCTCATGAATTGCGGTCGCAATTTGGTTGATGTCGTTTTGTTGATTCTCAACTCGAATGGATGATTGGGTCGCCAGCTGATTGGCTTTCTCTGCATGATTGTTGAGATCGTGGCTGTGCTCTATCACGCCCTTCAACATGCTTTGCATCTGGCTTAAGAACTGGTTTACAAGCTCGGCAAGTTTACCTATCTCGTCCATACGCGTGATATCAATACGTTGAGTGAGATCACCTCTGCCTTGAGCGAGCTGAGTTAAGGCTTCAGACAAGGTTTGTAACGGAAAGAGTAGGCGGTTGATCACCACGGTACTCGCAATCGAAATGATGACGTACAAAACCAAAGAGGTCAGCGTGATGAATTGAATGGCATCAGATACCGCAGAAAACGCCACCTCTTTATCGATAACAATACCCAATGACCAATCGGTATTCGGAACGTTGGCCATGTAGACCATTTTATCACCCTGGCCAGGCCAAGTGAGAGTGGTGATCATTTGGTTTTGGAGCAGTTGTGACACTTTGTCTGTTGTTAGCTCTGGATTCAAACTGGTCAATGGTTTTTGACTCAGCGCTTCATCGCTGTACGCAACGATGTTGTTATTACCATCCACTAAGAATGCAAAGCCATAATTATCCAGTTTTACATTGAGCACGGTATCAATAATGCTGGTTACGGTTAAATCTGCTGCGAGAACGCCCTGTCTATCTCCACTGAATGCTTTTGCGAAACTGATGACAATGCTGCCGTCAAAGTCTTGATAAGGTTTTGTAATGATGAGGTCTGATGTTGAGTTGGCATCTTTATACCAAGGGCGAGTGCGCGGGTCATAGCCTGCTGGCCAATCTTCACCTTTATCGCCATACGCGATAGTGCCATCGCTGAATCCCGCATAAACAGACAAGAATTGCCCGGCTTGTTTGGTGATTAGTAACTCGCGGTCAGAATTACTATTGCTTGAAATAGTCGGCTCATTAGCAAGCATCATGTCACTGCGAGTTGAGAGCCAATCGGCAATGTAGTTCGTCGTGCCGACACTGACATTTTTCATTTCTTGGTTAATCGCGACTTCAGTCTCTTGAGTCAGCTGATTGACCGATATCCAAGCTTGAGCGCCACTTACGACGGCGATAATGACCGCAATTGCGATCTGAATTTTAAACTTAATAGTATGTCTCAAGGTCTATTCCTCTCTATTAGACAAAAAACTAACGACAGTGACGTACTTGATGGTGAATTGGTGTGTCTCTGATGCGTGTATAGTGCCGTTGTCTTGATGTTTGTAAATATGCTTAAAATCAAAAATTTAAAATGACTTATCGTTATTTTTAATAAACCGTGAAGTAGAATCACAATTGTCTATCGATTAAAAACGGATAAACCCTCCAGATAGCGAAATCATGATTGCTATCTGGAGGGTTGTAGTGAGAAGTTAACGTGCTAGGTGATAATAAACAGGGCGAGGTAGACCATCAGCAAGCCGACGATCCCTAAGATGATACCCATTTTCGCCATGTCTTTACTTTCGATAAGCCCGGTCGAGTAGGCCAACGAGTTTGGTGGTGTCGATACTGGAAGAATCATACCGAGTGATGCGGAGAAGGCGACCACAACCAGTAAGCCTTGTAAGCCGCCAATCGCGACCAAACTTTCCATGGATGCGCCAATCGCAGCTGCTATCGGCATCAACAAGTTGGCAGTCGCGGTGTTCGACATGAAGTTCGCCATTAACCAACACACGATAGATAGTGTCAGTACCACAGCAGCAGGCGAGAGCGATTCATAATCAATCGCGTGCGCTAATGCTGCAGCTAGTCCTGTTTTGTCCAAGCCAATACCAATCGCAATGCCCCCTGCCACTAACCACAATACATCCCAGTTAATCAGCTTGAGCTCTTCTTTGCCCATGATGCCGGTCAGAGTGAACACCGCCAGTGGAATGATCGAGACCACATAAGTGTTCATGCCGTGCAGTTTGGTGGTCATCCACAATAAGATTGTCGCAGCGAAGGTGACGTAAACGACGATCGCTCGCCAACTTTTTCTAAATTGACCATCAAGCTTAAGGACCATATTTCTTTCTTTCGAAGGGAAGAGTTTTTGTAGGAGAAACCAAGCGATGGTCAGTTGGATGATCACAAAGGGTAAGCCCATCATCATCCAGCTAAGGAAGTCGATACTGTTCTCGCCGGTTAGGTATTGCAGTGCGATCGCATTGGGTGGTGTACCTATGGGTGTTGCGATACCACCGGTATTGGCGGCGATTGGAATGCACAACACGAGCGCTTTAATCCCCATGTCGCCTTTTGGCGCAGAGGCTACGATAGGACCTAGCAATGCGAGCATCATTACTGTTGTTGCGGTATTTGACATGAACATTGAGAACACGGCGGTGATCAGCATTAAACCGAGCATGATGAAGCGCGGTTCCGTGCCAAACGGTTTGAGCAATACTCGTGCTAAGTTGTTATCGAGTTCGTATTTGGATGCGGATATCGCAAGAGCAAAGCCACCCATAAAAAGGATGATGATTGGTGACGAAAATGCACCGAAGATGTCGGTATATTTGATTAATTCACCGAGATCATGCCCCACTGGTGGAGTTCGAAATAGATGCAGGCCTTTGTCAGAAATCATCACCAGTTCAAGTGCAATGATCAGAATTGAGGTGGCGAACACCGGAACAGGTTCAAGCACCCACAGCAGGGCTGCTAATAAGAATATCGCCAACAGGCGGTGTTGAATCAGCGTGAGATCATCGATTGGTATTGAATCTATCGGCATGAATAGCACGCCTAAGGGAATCGCAAAACAAATCAACAGCTTGACCAGAACGCCAATATTGAGTTTAGGCATGTACAAAGACCCTATGAATAAAATATCTTCAAATAGAGTAAGTTATCTGGATTTTTGGTACTTGGAGACGGGTTGTAAAATCGAAAGGTTGTTTAAGGTTTCGACAGTTGTTTTGTTTTTGGTCAATCTTTTGTCTGGGCAATTCGACGTCCTGCTCGTTGGGGGTAAGGTTGTCGGTAGTTAGATTTGTTGAAATCTTGGAGGGAAGTGTCTGGAACTAGATAAGAAAAAGGCGCGTTCTTCTCTAAATATAGAAAAATAACGCGCCTTTAAAACTAAATGAGCTAACTCAAACCGTTAAGCTTGGTCTGTGTTCTCTGTTGAATTAACAGCTTCAGTTTCAACGTCTTTACCAGCAATGTGCGCGAAAGGGGTACCTAGAACGGTTTTTTCACCATTCTGCATCGTTTCGTCAAACTTGATTGTATCTTTCGCAAACAGATTGATAACCGTTGAACCAAGCTTAAAGCGACCCATCTCTTCGCCTTTCTTCAAGATGATAGATTTATCGCCTTGTGCTGGGTAATCCCACTTGTAAACCGAGTTACCGCGAGGCGGCGTGATGGTGCCAGCCCATACTTGCTCGATGCTACCTACGATAGTTGCACCAACCAGCACTTGTGCCATTGGGCCAAATTCAGTATCAAAGATACACACCACACGCTCATTACGTGCGAATAGGTTTGGAACGTTCTCTGCCGTTAACGGGTTAACTGAGAACAGGTCACCCGGAACGTAGATCATCTGGCGCAGTGTGCCGTCACATGGCATGTGCACGCGATGGTAATCACTTGGCGACAAGTAAAGCGTTGCGAATTCGCCGTCTTTAAACTCATCGGCTAGAGCAGCATCACCACCCAATAGCTCACGAGCTGAGTAGTTATGGTTTTTAGCTTGAATCAGTTGACCGTCAGTAATTGGGCCAAACTGACTTACACGTGCATCAGCAGGGTGAACAATAACAGAATCACCTTCTGCGATAGGGCGCATGCCTTCTTTCAATTCACGTACGAAGAATTCATTGAATGTCTTAAAGTGTTTTGGATCGCTATGCAGAGCTTCATCCATGTTCACTTTGTACTGCTTGATGAACCAGTTAATGATCGCTGTTGTTAAACCACCCGCTTTAGCAGACGCCAGTTTACCAACTAAACGAGTCAGGCCATGTTGTGGGATCCAGTACTGCAATCCAACTTTAATCTTATCCATTGTATTAATTTTCCAATGCTAATTGTTTTTCAATTAAATCTGTCGATGACGGTTTAGGGCGCGAGATGTTACTTAAGTTCGCGCCAATTGTCAGTAAATGCACACATTTGTTCACAAAAACGCGATTAGAGATCGGCTTTCTTGCTTCGTGAGTACTGACGGTTATCTTTGTTGTCAGCCATTGTTTCAATAATGCGGTGGTAGCTAGCAAAACGTAAGCGGCTAATTTTTCCGTCTTCAACTGCTTCACGCAGAAGACATCCTGGGTCGTCATTGTGTTTACAATCGCGGAACTTACAGCCACCTAGGTATGGCTTGAATTCAATGAAAGCATCTGTGACTTCATCGGGTTCTAAATGCCATAGGCCGAATTCACGTACCCCAGGGGAATCGATAAGATCACCACCAGAAGGGAAGTGATACAAACGCGCTGCTGTGGTGGTGTGTTGACCCAGTCCTGAGTTTTCAGAAACTGCACCTTCTTCAATGTCCAATGTTGGCATCAGTGCATTCACTACGCTGGATTTACCTACGCCAGATTGACCAACGAAAATATTGATACGATCTTTCAGTTCAGCTTCCAACTCTTTGATGCCGTAACCCGACTCTTTACTCACGAACATGACTTTATAGCCGATTTTCTCGTATATCTTCAGTGTTTCTCGGTATTCGCTAATTTGTTGCTCTGTCAGCAAGTCGACTTTATTGAGTACAACTAAAGGCGCAATATTCACCGTTTCAGAGGCGATCAAGTAGCGGTCGATGATATTAAGTGATAGCTCTGGTAGTACAGCTGAAACGATAACCATTTGGTCTACGTTTGCGGCAACCGGTTTTAGGCCGTCATAGTAGTCAGGACGAGTTAGCATTGATGTTCTAGGCTCAACGGCTTCGACAACACCAGAGATGCCAGCCATTGACTCAAGCCCTGCGCGCCAAGTTACTTTGTCTCCGGAAACTAATGTTTCGATACTACGACGCAAGTTACAACGGTGAACTTCGTTGGTTTCAAGATCTTCGATATCAGCATGTTGACCAAAGCGCGTAATCACGAGCCCGCTTTTTGTTCCGCCAAGCATGTTCTCATCCCACTGGATAGAATCTTCTTTCTTGAGTCGCTTGTTCTGGTTGCTACGTACGCGACGTACCTGACCTTTGGTTAACTTCTTTTTTTTAGCCACAATTTTTCACTTAACACATCTAACTTGATGATTGAGGACTCAAACAGGATGTTATTGGTGCCACTGATTTCGATGGCCCTAAAGCTAGTTTGAGTATAGTTATTTGGGTATAGTACCTCTTTTACACATAAACAAATAGGCGACGCCTTATGTCCTTTAGCGATCAGAACCTTATTTGGGTTGATCTAGAGATGACAGGACTAGATCCTGAAACTCATAAAATTATTGAAATTGCCTCTATCGTTACAGATAGTGAGCTCAACATTCTGGCTGAAGGGCCTGTTTTGGCCATTCACCAACCTCAGAGTGAACTGGATAAGATGGATGAGTGGTGTACGACGACTCATACTGGCAGCGGTTTAGTAAAGAGAATTCAAGAAAGCACCGTTTCAGAGCAAGACGCAATCAAACAAACAATTGAGTTTCTTGAAAAGTGGGTACCGAAAGGTAAATCGCCTATTTGTGGTAACAGCATTGGCCAAGATCGCCGTTTTCTATACAAGCACATGCCAGAGTTGGAAGAGTACTTCCACTACCGCTATGTCGACGTAAGCACTCTGAAAGAACTTGCGCGTCGTTGGAAACCTGAAGTACTCGATGGTTTTTCTAAATCAGGAAGCCACCTTGCACTAGACGATATTCGAGAGTCGATTGCAGAGCTTCAGTACTACCGAAAAACAATCATTAGCATCTAATCTGATTGAATGATCACGTTTATCTAACTTTTCAGGTACATACAGGGCATTTTTTTTGCAATTTTGTGTGCTTTTTCAGCAGTTGAGTAAAAACTTGCTGATTTTTGCATTAAGGACTTGCATCACAAAAAAATGCTCTTATAATTCGCAGCCCTGAACGGCGAAAGACGTTTTCAGATTGCGATACTAGCTCAGTTGGTAGAGCGCAACCTTGCCAAGGTTGAGGTCATCGGTTCGAACCCGATGTATCGCTCCAAATTCTCTCTTTTTTAGAGAACAGTTTCATTGTCTTAAACAATGCATCCGGACGCGGGATGGAGCAGTTTGGTAGCTCGTCGGGCTCATAACCCGAAGGTCGTCGGTTCAAATCCGGCTCCCGCAACCACATTACAGTTGAACGTTGATTTGATGCTTCTTAGCAGACAAGATGAACGGTTAGCTTATGCGATACTAGCTCAGTTGGTAGAGCGCAACCTTGCCAAGGTTGAGGTCATCGGTTCGAACCCGATGTATCGCTCCAGTTTACTCTTCATGGTAAACAAAACTCTTTAAACCACAGCGTTTAAAGACGACCTTACCGGTCACGTTCTTTCTTTAATGCTGCGAAGCATAATCCCCCAAAAAAGCAAATAATCCTCCATCATGGTGGATATTTTTTTGTCTTAAATTTTTCTTAGCAACTGGAATGCTAGTAAACATCAGGTCTCTGAAGCAGATACTTGAGGTTTTTCACATCTATAAACAGACTTATCCACAAAATGTTAGGTGTGGATAACTTGGTTGATAAAGTTATTTCAGACTTAATTCTTTACATATCTCAAAAAGATCTTTCTTTATTTCAATGCGTTAGTAAAACACAGCTCTCTGTAACTTGTTGTTTTATATTGGATTGTGACTTGGCTTGTGATTGAGCTAAAGATCGTTAACTTGTTGTTTTTTGATCTTAATCATTTATGGGCTTTGTGTTTAACTTTATGTGGGTGTTGAAAGTTTACGAAATATTTTAATTTTTTCCACATTGCCAAAATTGAGAACAAGGTCAAACATTGTTCTAATATTATGTGTAATGGGTTGTCTTAAATATTGGACTATTTAGGCAGGTTAACTAGCCAATCGTTGGTGCTTAAAGGGCTAGGCGTCTCTTGGCAGGCCTTTCTCAACAATGCGTATTAGTCGGTGCTTTTTGGTGGAGATTTTGCTGCTATTTTTTTGCACGCCGCTAGCGTTGGGTAACTGTTGTAGTTGTTTATTCAAAGCCCATTCAATATGCACATCCAACATGTCGTTTTTGCCTTGATGAGATTCTAGTGTTTCAACAATGCGTTGTTGAAATGGCGCATTGCCCATAGCAACAAAGATATTGCGCAACCACTGGGTGTGGCCGATACGTCTTATTGCTGAGCCTTCCATTTTCTTTAGGAAGGTGGCTTCGTCCCAACTTGAAAGTGAAATGAGATCGGCCTCTTGGAAATCCTCTCTACGATGAAAGTCTGTTTGCTCTGTGAGTTCGGCATGACGATTCCACGGGCAAACTAACTGACAGTCATCACAACCATAAATACGGTTACCAATTGCGTCTCTAAATTCTTCTGGGATCACACCATCGTATTCAATGGTTAAGTACGAAATACACTTACGCGCATCGACAACACCGTCGGCGATAATGGCACCCGTTGGGCAGGATGTGATACATGCGGTACATTTCCCACACTCATCGACACTCGGTGTATCGACTGGCAGAGGAATGTTAACCAACAGCTCGCCTAGGAAGAACCAAGACCCTGCGTCTTTATCTAGAATTAACGAGTGTTTACCAGTCCAGCCTAATCCCGCTTTTTGAGCTAATGGTCTTTCTAAAATAGGCGCTGAATCCACAAAAGGACGTGAGTCAAATTCCTCAACTTCTTTTTCAATTCTTTGTCCCAGCTTTTTCAACTGGTTACGGAACAATTTGTGATAATCGCGGCCTAAAGAATAACGGCTGATATAGCCCTGAGTGGTATCGTTTAGGTTGGATGCAAACTGAGCTTCTGGTGGTAGGTAATTCATTCTAGCGCTGATTACTCGAATGGTCCCTGGGTGAAGTTCATCTGGACGCGCACGCATCATTCCATGCCGAGCCATCCAATCCATCTCGCCGTGATTGCCAGCATCTAGCCATGCTTGAAGAGGGGCTTCGTGTTCACTCAAATCGACATCGCAGATGCCAACTTTTTGAAAGCCGAGCTCTTTTCCCCAGATTTTAATTTGTTCAGCAAGATGGTCTAGATTCATGGCTTAATTCTTATTTTCTCTGTTTTACAATTAGAGATAAGGCTAATTAAAATTAGGTTCGGCAAAAATGGGGGCGGATCTTAACGGATCTTTACGATATTAACCAGAACAGACGTGTTTTGAGCAGTATTTTTCATAGAACTTACACTTGAGTGCTTGTCTCCCAAAAGCATCACGGTTTACTATTCTTGTTCTTTTGATTTTTATATAGTCAACGATCGATTTTTAGAGAACGTATTCATGAGCACGAAACAATTTACTTTGAAAGATGAACAAGCAACGATTCAACTAGGAACGGAGCTTTCTAATCTTTGCTCACAGCAGACGACTATTTATCTGCATGGTGATCTTGGCGCAGGAAAAACGACGTTCAGTCGTGGCTTTGTAAAAGCACTTGGCCATCAAGGAAATGTAAAGAGCCCAACGTATACTCTAGTTGAACCTTACCAACTTGCAGATTGGCAGGTGTACCACTTTGACCTTTATCGTTTGGCCGATCCTGAAGAGTTAGAGTTCATGGGCATCCGTGATTACTTTACTCCAGACGCTATTTGTTTGGTTGAATGGCCTGAGAAAGGTTATGGGATGCTACCTGAAGCAGATTTGGATATTGATATTCGTTACCAAGACGATCACCGTATTGTTTCTTTAACCTCTAATAGTGAATACGGACAGCGCTTACTTAGTCAGTTGGAGTTATGTTGATTTCTAAACGCCTTTTTTCATCAGTAGCCGTAATGGCTGCTGTTTTTTCTTTACTGTTTTCTTCACTTGTTTCTGCAAACTCACTGAAAGGGTTGAGGGTTTGGCCTTCACCTGAAGAAACTCGTGTGGTTATCGACCTTAAATCAGAAGCGGACTTTAGCTATTTTACTTTGAGTAGCCCAAGTCGTTTAGTTGTCGATTTAAAACATACCAACCTTGCGACCAAGTTACCTGTTGTGGTGAAGGACAGTCCCGTTCTGTCGAAAGTTCGTAAGAGCTCCCCGCCAGACAAAAACACCTATCGCTTGGTTTTCGAGTTGAAGAAATCCTCTAAAGCCGATTTGTTTAAACTGAGCCCGACTCCTGGTGGTCAGTATGGGCACCGTTTGGTGATTGACTTCCCTCATGGTGCGACAAGTAAGGGAACAACATCGAAGCCGAGTAAGCCAACAGTTAACAAAAATATTAATCAGGTTAAACGTCAGAAAGACATTCTGATCGTGATTGACCCTGGCCACGGCGGTGAAGATCCTGGTTCAATCGGCCCATCTCGTAAATATGAAAAGAATGCGACTCTGAGTATCTCTCGCAAGCTTGCTGCACAGTTGAATGCGGTCCCGGGGATCAAAACTCGTATGACTCGCAATGCCGACTACTTTGTAAACCTTAACCGACGTGTTGCGATTGCTCGTGAAAATGAAGCTCACTTGTTTATCTCTATTCACGCGGATGCGTTTACGACTCCTCAGCCACGAGGTGGTTCGGTGTTTGTGTTGAATACTCGACGCGCCAATACGGAGATTTCACGCTGGATCGAGAACAAAGAGAAACAGTCTGAATTGCTCGGTGGTAGCGGTGCCGCTTTCACTGGCAACATTGATGATAAAAACGTAAACCAAACTCTGCTTGATTTGCAGTTCAGCCACTCTCAAAAAGAGGGCTATAAGCTTGCGACAACGATTCTTTCTGAGATGGGTAAGGTCGCTAAGCTTCATAACAGCAAGCCAATCAATACCAGTTTGGCGGTATTGCGTTCACCACAGATACCATCGGTATTGGTCGAGACGGGCTTTATTTCAAACCCGACGGAAGAGAAGCTTCTTTTCCAACGCTCGCATCAAGATAAATTAGCACGAGCAGTGACTAAAGCGGTCGTTAAGTATTTGAAGGCTAACCCACCTGAAGGGATTATCTTGTCTAATGCAACGTCATCAACAGGTAGCGTGAGCCAGCATAAAGTGTCTCGTGGAGAGTCGTTATCGGTGATTGCGAGTAAATATGGTACGTCGACACAGACGTTGATGAAATTCAATAATCTGAAATCGAGCAGCCTAGCAATTGGCCAAGTACTTAAGATTCCAGGCAGTGCTTCAAGTTCATCATCAAGCAGCGCAGTGAAAACCAAGACCATAACCCACACGGTTAAGTCTGGAGAGTATCTAGGCAAGATAGCCAGCCGTTACAAAGTTCGGGTTACAGATATCAAACGTGAGAACCGCTTGAAATCTGAAACCGTGAGAGTCGGCCAGAAGCTACGCATTACGGTTGAAGTTAAAGATGTCCCTCTGCGCAAACATAAAGTCGCAAGAGGTGACTACCTAGGTAAGATTGCTTCTAAATACGGCGTGAGCGTCAACAGCATTCGCCAAGCGAATAAGCTACGATCTGACAGCCTAGCAGTGGGTCAGGTGTTGATTATTCCGCACAAATAAGCTTTTAACGCAGACATGTTTCCATCAGTGGCAGTAAGGTAACTATAAATATGACGATCAAAATACTGCCAGCTCGGTTAGCGAACCAAATCGCAGCGGGTGAAGTGGTAGAAAGACCAGCTTCTGTTGTGAAAGAGTTGGTTGAGAACAGTTTGGATTCAGGTGCCACACGTATCGATATTGATATCGAGAAAGGTGGCGCTAAGATGATCCGCGTTCGTGACAACGGCAAGGGCATCGTTAAAGATGAGCTTGCCTTGGCGCTGAGTCGTCATGCTACCTCCAAGATCCATACCCTTGATGACCTCGAGGCGATCGTCAGCCTTGGTTTTCGTGGTGAAGCGCTCGCGAGTATCAGCTCTGTTGCCCGCTTAACCATGACTTCACGCCCTGCGACTCAAGATCAAGCTTGGGCTGCGCACAGTGAAGGTCGGGATATGCAGGTGAAACTGCAGCCTGCAGCGCATCCTATTGGTACTTCGGTTGAGGTGTTGGATCTGTTCTTCAATACACCAGCACGCCGCAAGTTTTTGCGTACTGAGAAAACCGAATTCACGCATATTGATGAACTGCTTAAACGTATCGCATTGAGTCGCTTTGATGTGACGATCAACCTCCGCCATAACGGTAAAATGATTCGTCAGTACCGCGCTGCCAAAACACACGTTCAAGCAGAAAAGCGCATCGCAGCGGTATGTGGTAATCCTTTTGTTCGTCATATGCTTAAGATTGAGCTAGAACATCAAGGTCTAAAACTTCATGGCTGGATCACCACGCCAGAAGGAGCAAGACAACAAAGCGATCTGCAATACTGCTATGTGAACGGCCGTATGATGCGAGATAAGCTGATCAATCATGCGATTCGTCAAAGCTATGAGACCAGCCTACGCCCAGACCAATTTGCAACTTATGTGTTGTTCATTGAACTAGACCCGCATCAAGTCGATGTGAATGTTCACCCTGCCAAACATGAAGTGCGCTTCCATCAAGCCCGCCTTGTACACGACTTTATCTACCAAGCGTTGAGTGATGGCTTAGCACAAAGCAAACAAATTGATGCAGCACCGATCAATCAATCGGCTTTTCATCAGTCAGAAGCCCCAAATTATCAGCAAGATGGTTCGATGTCTGAAACGGGGGATGTTGCGAGTTTTTCTGAGCCAGAAAGTATAACGCCGACTCATTCGGATCAAACACAGATCTCTGAGAGGCTGCGACACGCCATTGAGCAGACGCCAGCCTACCCAAGAAAAGCCGAATCTGAGCAGGTTTATGATAACCCTCAGCACAGCGTTAATGATGCTGGGCAGCACTATAGCTCACCAGAGAACAGAGGTTCATCGTCTAGCAGAAGCTCTTCAACCAACTTAGATTCGTCAACTAACATGAGTTCAGCTAGCACAGGCTCGTCGGCTCGCGAAACCAGCTTTACAGGTTCTCCTCGTCAAGAGTGGATAGAGTCTCGACCTGCTCCGAGAAAAGAAAAAGAACCCAACCAACATCATGCTGACCCCGCGCCTTCAAAGCGTGAAGTTAAAGCCTACAAAGAGCTGTTGAAAACGCCAGATTTTGATGATCAAGTTGTACAGTCTTCACTTTCTCAAGAGCATGTAGCACCAGTAGAAACCAAAGACAACATAGAAAATATAGAAAATATAGAAAATAAAGGAAATATAGAAGCTAAGCCTGCTCAACAGAATCCTGTTCATTTAAAGCCAAGAGCACCTGTGACGGACTTAGGCAAAGCAGTCTCGGTAGTGGAACGTCAGTATCTTGTGATGGGGAACAAAAACGGCAGCGTATTAGTGTCTTTAGCCAAAGCGGAATTGCTACGTGTGATTGGCCAGCTTGATACTCGAGAAGGGGCATTAAAAAGCCAGCCGTTATTGGTGCCTTTATCAATCAAATTAGGCGCTGATTTAGTCGGTGTCGCTAAGGCGCTAAGTCCAATGCTGTCCGTGCTTGGTATCGAGCTTAAAGCTAGGAATAACGAAGCGATAATGGTGATGGGAGTGCCTTCTCCTTTGAGGCAGCAAAACTTACAAATTTTGATCCCAGATCTGTTATCGTACGCGGCTTCAATAAACGCTCAGGCCTCGGAAACTCAAGGTCACAGCTTTTCTAACGATACGTTGCCATTACTGGTTAACTGGATCGGGATTCAGACAGCACAAGTAAAAAACGACTACACTTTATCTGAAGCGGTTCAACTAGTTGGGGAACTTGAGCAACTTTGGCATGGTCTACTTCCATTAGATGATCCCGAATTTGTTAATCCTATCGACTTTTCAGCGACCATCGCAGCTTTTATGGCTTAGTTGTTTATCGATTTAAAGACTCAAGTTTATTGACGGTTTAACTTTTTGCGACGACATTGATCTTCGCAACGATACGTATTTTTGCGACAAAAAAGCCCTTTGCTATAAAGCGCTATAACAGAGAAACCAATACAAAATATCATGACTGAAAAATTACCTTTAGCGTTGTTTTTAATGGGCCCAACGGCATCAGGAAAAACAGACTTAGCTATCCGCTTACGTCAGAAGTATCCGGTAGAGATCATCAGTGTCGATTCGGCATTGATCTATAAAGACATGGATATCGGCACCGCTAAACCGGATGCAGAAGAGCTTGCGCTCGCGCCTCATCGCTTGATTGATATTCTTGATCCAAGCGAAGCGTATTCTGCGGCAGATTTTCGTCGTGATGCGATCAATGAAATGAATGCCATTGTAGCGGAAGGTAAAATCCCGCTACTTGTTGGTGGCACAATGCTTTACTACAAGGCATTGTTGGAAGGTTTATCGCCACTACCAGCCGCGGATCAAGAGATTCGTAAGCAGATTGAAGCGGAGTCTATTGAACAGGGTTGGCAGGCATTGCACGATCAATTAAGAGAGATAGATCCCGTATCCGCTGAAAGAATACACCCAAATGATCCACAAAGGCTTTCAAGGGCATTGGAAGTTTACCGAATTTCGGGTAAAACATTAACAGAGCTAACTCAAACGAAAGGCGATAGCCTGCCATTTCGTGTAAAACAATTTGCAATAGCTCCCAAGGAAAGGAAAGAACTCCATCGCCGCATTGAGCTGCGTTTCGAAAAGATGATAGAAGCGGGTTTTGAAGATGAAATGAAGGCGTTGTACGCCAGAGAAGATCTTCATCCTGAACTGCCATCGATCCGATGCGTTGGTTATAGGCAGATGTGGGATTATTTAGATGGGAATTGTGATTTAGACGAAGCGGTTTTCCGTGGTGTCTGTGCAACCCGTCAATTGGCCAAGCGACAAATCACCTGGTTACGCAGTTGGGATGATTTAACTTGGTTAGATAGCGAAAACATTGAACACGCGTTAGAAACTCTTTCAGATGCAATAGCATCTGATTAGTATTGCTGTGTATAATGTGATCGCTTTTGCGTGAATATACTCTGGAAAGGATCAGTTATTGAGGCTTTTAAAAATCACAGCCTTTCAATAACAACGGAGTTTTTTTATTCGTTTAGCTCAGATGCAAAGGCCGCACCTTTTTGTGCACCACTAGCTAAATAATTACAACAAAATATAAATAAGGAAAATAAAATGGCTAAGGGGCAATCGCTACAAGACCCATTCCTAAATGCACTCCGTCGTGAGCGCATTCCAGTCTCTATCTATCTTGTTAACGGCATTAAGCTGCAAGGTCAGATCGAGTCTTTCGATCAATTCGTGATCTTATTGAAGAACACAGTAAACCAAATGGTTTACAAGCATGCGATTTCTACTGTGGTTCCTGCTCGTGCAGTTAGTCACCACAGCGGCGAGCAACGTGCGCCATCTGATCGTCCAGAGAAGACTGAAGATTAATCGTTCAAATAATACAGCTTGCGCTGTAATAAGGAGTTGGTTGCTTGTTTGACCGTTATGAATCCGGCGAGCGAGCCGTACTTGTTCATATCAACTTCACGCAAGAGGGAGAATGGGAAGACCTGAGCGAATGTGAAATGCTGGTCTCCTCAGCGGGGGTAGAAACGCTACAAGTGATTACTGGTAGCCGACAGTCCCCACTCCCTAAATACTACGTTGGAGAAGGTAAAGCCCTAGAAATCGCACAAGCTGTTCAGCTGACCGGTGCTGAAATTGTGATTTTTAACCACTCCCTCTCTCCTGCCCAAGAGCGCAACCTCGAGCAATTGTGTAAATGTCGTGTGATTGATCGCACGGGTTTGATCTTAGATATCTTTGCACAACGTGCGCGAACTCATGAAGGTAAGCTACAAGTTGAGCTCGCTCAGCTTCGTCATATCTCTACCCGATTGATTCGTGGTTGGACTCACCTTGAAAGGCAGAAAGGTGGTATTGGTCTTCGTGGTCCAGGTGAAACTCAACTGGAAACCGATCGACGTTTGTTGCGTGACCGTATAAAAGCGATATTACGTCGTTTAGCGAAAGTGGCTAAGCAGCGTGAACAAGGACGACGTGCTCGTAATCGAGCTGAAATCCCAACAATTTCTTTGGTTGGTTATACCAACGCAGGGAAATCAACACTTTTCAATCGAATCACTAGTGCAGGTGTTTATGCCGCAGACCAACTGTTTGCAACCCTAGACCCAACACTACGTAAGATTGAATTGGCAGATGTCGGGCCTGCAATTCTCGCAGATACCGTAGGTTTTATCCGTCATCTACCGCACGATCTGGTCGCTGCGTTTAAGGCTACGTTACAAGAGACGCAGGAAGCTGACATTTTGTTACATGTTGTTGATGCCAGTGATGACCGCTTTCGTGAGAACATTCAGGCTGTTCATGAAGTATTAGAAGAAATCGATGCTCATGAAGTGCCAACCCTTGTAGTCATGAACAAAATTGACTGCATGGAAGACCAAAAACCTCGAATTGAAAGAGACGAAGAGGGCGCACCTCGCGCTGTTTGGGTTTCTGCAATGGAAGGAGAAGGTATTGAACTGCTGTTTGAAGCTTTAACTGAGCGTTTAGCGAGTCAGATGGTTCAATTCCGGTTGTGTATTCCACATCAACATCAGGGCCGTATTCGCAGCTTATTCTTTGAGATGAAATGTATTCAACAGGAAGAGTATGATGAAAATGGTAACTTGTTGATAGATATCCGAATGCAACAAATAGATTGGTCTAAACTTGAAAAAAGAGAAGGGGCGCTCTTAGGTGACTTTATCGTTACCAAAGAGACTGCTACAGTATAACGTCATATCAAATGATGGAGCTTTCTAATGGCGTGGAATGAGCCTGGAAATAACAACAACGGCGATAATAACGGCCGCGATAATGACCCTTGGGGTAAGAACAATAATCGCGGCGGCCGAGATCAAGGACCGCCAGACTTAGACGAAGTGTTTAGTAAACTAAGTCAAAAGTTAGGTGGCAAGTTTGGTAAAAAAGGTGGCAACGGTAACGGGCCATCTATCGGTGGTGGCGGTGCGATTGGCTTTGGTGTCATTGCTGTCATTGCGATTGCTATCTGGTTCTTCGCTGGTTTCTACACCGTTGGCGAAGCAGAAAGAGCAGTAGTACTTCGATTGGGTCAGTTCGACCGTATCGAAGAGCCTGGTCTTAACTGGCACCCACGCTTCATCGATGAAATCAAAGATGAGCAACTGGTTAACGTTCAAGCGATTCGTTCTCTACGTGCTGCTGGCACGATGCTAACGAAAGATGAAAACGTTGTGACCGTTGAAATGGGTGTTCAATACCGTGTTTCTGACCCATACAAGTACTTGTATCGTGTAACGAATGCAGACGACAGTTTACGCCAAGCAACCGATTCTGCGCTTCGTGCGGTAATTGGTGACTCACTAATGGATAGTATCCTGACAAGTGGTCGTCAACAGATTCGTCAAAGCACTCAAGAAACGTTGAACCGTATTATTGATAGCTACGACATGGGTATTCTGATTGTTGACGTGAACTTCCAGTCAGCACGTCCACCTGAGCAAGTGAAAGATGCATTTGATGATGCTATCGCGGCTCGTGAGGATGAAGAGCGTTTCGAGCGTGAAGCTGAAGCTTACCGAAATGACATTCTTCCAAAAGCAACAGGTCGTGCTGAGCGTTTGAAGAAAGAAGCGGTGGGTTACTCAGAGCGCACAGTTAATGGTGCTCTTGGTCAGGTCGCTCAGTTCGAGAAACTGCTACCTGAATACCAAGCAGCTCCTGAAGTAACACGTAACCGTATGTACCTTGATACAATGGAAAAAGTGTACTCAAGTACCTCGAAAGTCCTGATTGATTCTGAATCAAGCGGTAACTTGCTATACCTACCAATTGATAAGCTAGGCGCACAAGGTGGTTCTCAGTCGGGCACTCGCCCTGCAAAAGCATCATCAACTTACGATCAAATTGAGTTAGAAACTCAAGCGGATCCTAAGCCTAGCACTCAAACTCGTTCAGACAGTTCACGCCAAGGGAGATACTAATAATGCGTAAATTAATGATCCCTGTATTAGTTGTGACGATTGCCCTTCTATTGATGTCACTGTTTGTGATTCAAGAAGGCGAACGTGGCATGGTAATTCGTTTTGGTCGAGTTCTCGATGACAACGGCGTATCACGAATCTATGAACCAGGCCTGCACTTTAAACTGCCTATGTTTGATCGCGTAAAAGTACTTGATGCTCGTATTCAAACGATGGATGGTCGTTCTGACCGTTTCGTAACATCAGAGAAAAAAGACGTTCTAATTGATACCTACGCAAAATGGCGTATCGCTGATTTTGGACGTTTTTATCTGAGTACTGGCGGCGGCAATATCATGACGGCAGAAGCGCTTCTTGAGCGTAAAGTGACAGATGTTCTTCGTTCTGAAATTGGTTCCCGTGAAATTAAGCAGATCGTGTCAGGCCCTCGTAATAAGGACATCCTGCCAGACTCTGCTGATAGCGAAGTTGTCACAACGGTAGCGGCTGCAGAAGCACTAGAAGTTGATGGCGAACGCGATAAGATCATGGAAAACGTTTTGTCTGGAACGGCAGAAAGTGCGATGGCTGATTTAGGTGTTGAAGTTGTTGATTTCCGAATGAAGAAGATTAACCTTCCTGACGAAATCAGTGAATCTATCTACCGCCGTATGCGTGCAGAACGTGAGTCGGTTGCTCGTAGACACCGTTCACAAGGTCGTGAGAAAGCGGAAGTTATCCGTGCTCAAGCTGAGCTAGAAGTGGCAACAGTTCTTGCTGAAGCTGACCGTACAGCTCGAATCACTCGTGGTGATGCTGATGCAGAAGCAGCGAAGATCTACTCTGATGCGTTCAGCAAAGATCCTGAGTTCTACGGCTTCATGCGTTCATTGCAAGCTTATGAGACATCATTTAGCGATAAGAGCGACATTCTAGTACTGGATCCGAAGACTGACTTCTTCCAATACATGAATCAAGCAAGCGGCGCTTCAGCAAAATAAGCTGATGCGTTAGCGAATGCTTAGCTCAATAAGCAAAATACGTTAAAACTTAAAAGGCTCCCATTGTGGGAGCCTTTTTGTTTTCTATGACTTATTTCAGGAGGAGACATGTTTGTGGATTCACTATTGAGGCAAGGGGAGGCGCTTAACAGCATTCTACTTACAGAAACCTAGCGGTAGGTCATGAAAGCGATAACGACGCCGGCAACCACAAGGCAACCGCCAATTCGGCGCAGTTGCGTGTCTGGCTGTTGGCTTAATTGAGCAACCATGTTTCTCCAGCCATTGGGTGCAATCAAGGGCCCCAGCCCTTCAACGATAAGAACAAGCCCGATTGCGAGCCAGATAGAATTAGACATGTTGCTGCCTTTTGCCTGTAAAAAGATAATAATATCAGCATCTTTACGGATCTTCGCGGTGTCATTGCAAATTTGCTTGTCGTTAGCTTTAACAATTATGAACAAAAAATGACTGCAAGAAATGTGATTCGGTGCTAGAATCCATTTTTAATTAGCAACAGAAATTGGAAAGATGGGAAATAACGTAGTCGTTCTAGGCACCCAATGGGGTGATGAAGGTAAAGGTAAAATCGTTGACCTTTTAACTGAAGATGCAAAATACGTGGTTCGCTACCAAGGCGGTCACAATGCAGGTCACACACTTGTAATTGACGGTGAAAAAACCGTTCTTCACTTAATTCCATCAGGTATCCTACGCAATAACGTTAAATGTGTTATTGGCAACGGTGTAGTATTATCGCCTGACGCACTTCTTAAAGAAATGAAACCTCTTGAAGATCGCGGTATCCCAGTACGTGAGCGTCTTTTCATCTCTGAAGCTTGTCCTCTAATTCTTCCGTACCACATTGCAATCGACAACGCGCGTGAAATCGCTCGTGGCGCTAAAGCTATCGGTACAACGGGTCGTGGTATCGGTCCTGCTTACGAAGATAAAGTTGCTCGTCGCGGTCTACGCGTTGGCGACCTTTTCGATAAAGAAGCATTTGCTGAGAAGCTAAAAGAAGTTATGGAATTCCACAACTTCCAACTAGAGCACTTCTACAAAGCTGAAACAGTAAGCTACGAAGAAGTTCTTGAGCAAGCGATGAGCTACGCAGACATGTTAACTGCGATGGTTATCGACGTAACTGACGAACTAGACGCAGCACGTAAGCGCGGCGACAAGATCATGTTCGAAGGTGCTCAAGGTACGCTACTAGATATCGACCACGGTACTTACCCATACGTAACGTCTTCTAACACGACTGCTGGTGGTGTTGCTGCAGGTTCTGGTTTCGGTCCTCGTCACATCGGTTACATCCTTGGTATTACTAAGGCTTACTGTACTCGTGTTGGTTCAGGTCCATTCCCAACTGAGCTATACGATGGCCTTGAGAAGCAAGACCCAGTTGGTAAGCACCTAGGCGATGTTGGTCACGAGTTTGGCGCAACAACTGGTCGTCTACGTCGTACTGGTTGGTTCGATGCTGTCGCTATGCGTCGTGCAATCCAAATCAACTCTCTATCTGGTATCTGTCTAACTAAACTAGACGTTCTAGATGGCCTAGAAGAACTAAAAATCTGTACTGGTTACAAGATGAAAGATGGTTCTATCCTAGAAGTTTCTCCAATGGCTGCTGAGTCATTCGAAGAAGCGACGCCAATCTACGAAACAATGCCTGGTTGGTCTGAAAACACATTTGGAGCTAAATCTATCGACGCGCTTCCACAAGCTGCTCTAGATTACATCAAGCGTATCGAAGACCTAACTGGTGTTCCAATTGATATCGTATCAACTGGCCCAGATCGTAACGAAACTATCATCAAGGTTCACCCATACGGCGCATAATGCCTGCTGAGTGATTACCACAGCACGAACAGTGCTTTGATAATTAAATCGTTTCTAAAAGCCGACTTTCGTAAGTCGGCTTTTTAATACCTGCAATTTAGCCACTCACTCTTTGATGGTGATCTTTTAAGCGTCATCAGGCAAAATATTGCCTATTAGCGGCAAGTTTTGTCTAAAGCCATCAAGGTTGTTGCCGATACAGATATCATGGAAAGTGAAGTTCACCCTATTTTGGGGCGTCTACCTCGGTAGCCAATAAGAAATAGATAACTTTAGCGACAGATAATTGAGTGCAGGTATGAAGCTACGAATTGTGGCAGCTTCATTAATAATGGCGCTGAGCTCACCCTTGAGTCATGCAAATTTGGCTGATTTGGGAGAGCCCGTTCCAATATATACAGAAGCTGAACTGATTAAATTAATCGAAAATAATCGACATCTAGAGCGTGTGAAAGCGGATAAGTGCCAGCTAGTAGAAGATATCGTTGCTCGTGCAACGCGTATTAGCTTGCCTTCTTACGAGTTTTTATACGGTGATATGCTGGCGTGGGGTGTGTGTGTTCCACAAGATGTAGAGCTTGGTCTTTACTATATGGAAAACGCCGCGCATCAAGGTTTACCCGCAGCACTAGAGCAACTGGGTCGTTATTATTCTCGTGGAACCTTGGTTCAACAAGACAAAGAGCGTGCAATTCCGTACCTACGTGAAGCGGCCTCTATGGGTAACCTAAGTGCAAGCATTCACTTAGCGGAACTCTTACTGCGTGATTACGGTAGCCCGTTAGATTATGAAGATGCTTACCGCTGGTTATACAACTCGGTGACAGCAGATGACAGGCAACACAAACGTATTACTGTGCTTCGAAGCGGTTTGGAGCGGAGAATGCCAGACAATATTATTGCTCGAGCAAAACGCCGAGATGTGTTCTGGTAATGACGAATGTAAATTAAGGTTGATGGCTAACGACTGCACTCGTTAATCATCTATCTTGAATTAGAAAGATATCGATATAAAAAGGCCTCGTAGGTAAATACCTATGAGGCCTTTTTTGATCTGAACGGAAAACCGTTTATCTCATTCGGTGACGTTATTGAACAACTTCACCAGATTCAATCACCGTTTTACGAACGACTTTGGTGAAATCGAGTGCTTCTTGACGAATCTTGTCTTCATCGACGGTTAGCATGTCGCGGTCTTGCATGATGATCTTACCATCAACGATGGTGTGGCGAACGTTACCAGAATTAGCCGAGTACACTAAAGCTGAGTATGGGTTGTATACCGGAACCATGTTCGGTGCTTTGGTGTCGATCACTATGATGTCAGCTAGTTTACCGGTTTCAAGAGAACCGATCTTATCTTCCATGTGTAGCGCTTTTGCTGCGCCCATTGTCGCCATGTCGATCACTTTGATCGGAGGCATTGCTGCACGATCTTTGTTGACCAGCTTGTGAACTTTAGCGACTTGGTTGAATTCATCAATGGTGCTCAGGGTATTACCAGACATTGGGCCATCGGTACCTAAACCAATACGAACGTTTTCGTCGTACATCTTAAGGGCAGGGGATACGCCTTTCGCGGATTTGATATTGGCACTCATGTTATGAGCTACACCCATGTCTGATTTTTTCACCAGTTCGATATCATGATCATCCACTAGGATCATGTGTGCACCCACCAAGTTTTTGTTCAATGCGCCAATGCTGTCCATGTATTGAACTGGTGATAGCCCATCTGAACGCTCTGCGATTTTCTCTTCTTCACGGTGTGATTCTGCAAGGTGAATCATTACTGGTACATCTAACTCTAGAGAGAGCTTAGATATTTTCTGTAGGACTTCAGTGGTATTGGTGTAAGGCGCATGTGGGGCAAACGCAGGTGTGATTCGCGGGTGATCTTTGTATTCTTCAATGAAGTTCAATGCGTACTTAATGCCTTCTTCGGCGTTAGCTGCATCAGCTACAGGGAACTTAATCACAGTTTCACCTAGGATGGCACGCATACCGATCTTATCGACGGTTTTAGCTACTTCATCTTCGAAGTAGTACATGTCGGCGTAAGTGGTCACACCGCCTTTTACCATTTCGACGTTACCTAGGTTGGCACCAATACGTACCATGTCTCGTGATACCAACTTCTTCTCGAGAGGGAAGATATAACGGTGAAGTCGGTCTGGCACATCATCGGCTAATGAACGAAACACCGTCATCGATACGTGAGTGTGAGTATTGATGAGACCCGGCATCACGATATCACCATCAACATCTAAAACTTGCTTAGCTTGGTATTGCTTCTCTAGTGAAGCATCACCAACCGCAATGATTTTGTTGTCTTTGACGACAACAGTACCGCTTTCATAAACCGTTTTGTCTTGGTTCATGGTCAGAACCATCGCATCGGTAATCATCAGGTCAGCTTTTTCCATTGCCGAGCTAGCAAATGGAAATAGAGCTAGGCTTGCCATTGCTGAAGCCAATAAGGTGCGTTTTAGTTTCATATCATACTCAGAACAGGAGTTGGTAAAGTGCGTGGATAATAGTGTATTTCATTCATGGCGCAAACGTTTGTTTTATCGTTTGCTTAAAATTTTGATGATAGCCCACGTCTATGAAGTGATGTTTCACAAAGTGAAGATATGTATCAATCTGAGGTTATTTGAGGGTTTTCCAAAGCATATCTGTAGGTTACCCCTAGCATCAGATATACTAGGGGTATATACCTTCCTTGCTTAAGCAGGCCCGCCTATGTCAAAAAACACACCAATGTTAGAAAACACGACAGCGACAACCACTGTTGATCCTTTTGCCGACCGAGAGTCGAAAAATTACGATAACCCAGTACCAAGCCGAGAGTTCATTATTTCGTTTCTAACAGATGCGAATATTCCGATGAACCGCAACGATCTATTCGAAGCTTTGGGTCTTGCTGGAGAGGAACAATATGAAGGGCTACGTCGTCGTTTACGTGCAATGGAGCGTGATGGACAGCTTATCTTTACTCGTCGTCAGTGTTACGCATTGCCTGAGAAGATGGAACTGATCAAAGGCTATGTGATTGGTCATAAAGACGGTCATGGTTGGGTTCGCCCAGACGGCAGTGTGGGTAAAGACAATGATATCGTACTGCCGCATCATCAGATGAAAACCATCATGCACGGTGATTACGTATTAGTTCAGCCTACTGATAACAGTAAGCGTGGTCGTCGTGAAGGCCGCTTGGTTCGTGTGCTTGAAGAGCGTAAAACACCACTTGTTGGTCGCTTCTTCCTAGAGTACGGCCATTCTTATGTGGTTGCTGATGATTCGCGTATTAGTCACGACATCCAGATCCCTACTGAGCATAAAGGCGGTGCTCGAATGGGTAATGTGGTTGTGATTGAAATTACGGATCGCGGTGGTCGTTCTCGTAACATGATGGGTAAAGTGACCGAAGTTCTTGGTGAGAATATGGCGCCGGGTATGGAAACGCAGATTGCGATCCGTACTCACCAGATCCCACAAGAGTGGCCTGAAGCGGTAGATAAGCAAATCGAAAATCTTGGTGAGCATGTTCCGGAAGAAGCAAAAGAAGGACGTGTAGACCTACGTAAACTACCATTGGTTACTATTGATGGTGAAGATGCGCGAGACTTCGATGATGCGGTTTACTGTGAAGCGAAGAAAGGCGGAGGCTGGCGCCTATGGGTAGCGATTGCTGACGTAAGTTACTACGTTCGCCCAGATACCGCGCTAGACAAAGAAGCAATTAACCGTGGTAACTCGGTTTACTTCCCGTCACAAGTTGTGCCAATGCTGCCAGAAGTGCTTTCTAACGGCCTGTGTTCGTTGAACCCACAAGTAGACCGCTTATGTATGGTGTGTGAGATGACTATCTCAGACAAAGGTAAACTGTCGGGTTACAAGCACTACGAAGCGGTAATGAACTCTCATGCCCGTCTGACTTACAACAAAGTTGGCGCTATCTTAGATGGCAATGAAGAACTTCGTGAGCGTTACGAGCCTGAAGTACCACATCTTGAAGAGCTTCATAAGATGTACAAGGTACTTAAGAAAACGCGTGATGAACGTGGTGCGATTGAGTTTGAAACGGTAGAAACTAAGTTTATCTTCAATGCGGATCGTAAGATTGACCGTATTGAACCCGTCATCCGTAACGATGCACACAAGATCATCGAAGAGTGTATGATTCTTGCGAATATTGCATCGGCGTCTTACGTAGAAAAAGCAAAAGAACCTGCACTGTACCGTGTTCACGATACTCCGGGAGAAGAGCGCTTAACTGGCTTTAAGAGCTTCCTTAGTGAGCTAGGTTTAACGCTGGAAGGTGGCCTGTCGCCATCACCAGTAGACTATGCACAACTGATGCAACAGATTAATGAGCGTGAAGATCGTGAGTTAATCCAAACCATGCTACTGCGCTCGATGAAGCAAGCGGTATACAACGCGGACAACGCGGGTCACTTTGGTTTAGCTCTTAAACGCTATGCTCACTTTACCTCGCCAATTCGTCGTTACCCAGATTTGCTATTGCACCGCGCGATTAAGTACCTTATTGCGAAAGAAGAAGGCCGTCAGAGTGAGCGTTGGACGCCAACCGGTGGTTACCACTACACGTTCGATGATATGGACTTCTACGGCGAGCAGTGTTCAATGACTGAGCGTCGTGCTGATGATGCTACACGTGAAGTGAACGACTGGCTGAAATGTGAATACATGCAAGACCATGTCGGTGAAGTGATGGATGGCGTGATTGCGAACGTGACTGGCTTCGGTTTCTTTGTGCGTCTAACTGAACTGCACATCGATGGTCTGGTACATATTTCTGCGCTAGCGAATGACTACTACCAATTTGATGCTGTTGGTCAGCGTTTAGTTGGTGAAAGCTCGGGTAATATTTACCGCTTGGGTGATTCGGTTAAAGTGAAGGTTTCGGCGGTTAACTTAGAAACTCGTCAAATCGACTTTGATTTAGAAGACACCGATCGTCAGCCGCGTGGTAAAGGTAAAACAGCCAAGAAGCGTGCAGCTGAAGCGATGAAAAAGGCGAAAAGCAAGAAGCGTTCAGCGGTGAAGAGCAATAAGCCGAGCGTACCTGCAACGCCTTTAGTTGAACCAACTAAACGACCAGACGGAAGTAGCGAAAGTTCAGCTAAGAAGAAAAAGCCAGCGAATAAAACCGGTGCCGCTAAAGCTCGTGCTAAGAAAAAGCGCGCAGCAAGCCGTAAGCCAAAGGCTGATAAGTCTTAAGCTATCGTCATTACAGTGACGAGTAGGGCTTAAACGTCTAACGAATTTAAATGCGAGAGTATCAGGCGGAAGATGCATGCTCTCGAAATAAACAACACAGAGGTGGGTGCATCGGGTTTGATGCCTTCATCTCTGAGCAATAAGAGTAACCAGAGACAATGAGTAACGAATTTATTTACGGTATTCACGCGGTGAAAGCCGTACTAGAAAAAGATCCAGCACGCTTTATTGAAGCGTATGTGCTTAAAGGTCGTCAAGACGATCGCCTTCTTCCATTACTGAATCAACTGCAGCAATTTGGCGTGTCGATTCAACAAATGGGACGCAAGCCGCTTGATGAAAAAGCACAAGGTGCAAATCACCAAGGTCTTATTGCTAAGGTGAAGCCTGCTAAGCAGCTTAATGAAACTCACCTAGACGATATCCTTGCGCAGCACGAACAACCTCTGCTGTTGGTTCTAGACGGCGTAACAGACCCTCACAACCTAGGTGCTTGCTTACGTAATGCAGACGCCGCAGGTGTGGCCGCTGTTATCGTCCCTAAAGACCGCTCTTCGCCGCTAACGGCAACAGTAAGTAAGGTTGCTTGTGGCGCAGCAGAAACGGTTCCGCTAGTACGAGTGACTAACCTGGCTCGCACAATGCGTGCACTGCAAGAACAAGGTGTATGGTTTGTCGGTACGGCAGGTGAAGCAACGCATGATATCTATCAAGCGAAGTTGACTGGGCCGCTTGCTGTTGTGATGGGTGCTGAAGGTGATGGCATGCGTCGTTTAACGCGTGAAACGTGTGATGACCTGATTAAGATTCCAATGTCAGGCAGCGTGTCGAGCCTAAACGTTTCAGTGGCTTCTGGTATTTGTTTATTTGAAGCGGTACGTCAGCGTCTAGCTCAGTAACGTTCGACTTAACAAAGCCTAAACGACTTAAGTCTATGAATTTATTAACGCTCACTACTTGCTGGTGGGCGTTTCTTTTTAGGCACTTATGACGGAGCCTATTGGTTTGTCAGATGGCTAGATGGCGAAAGAAAAACTGTTTCATTATTCGCCAAATACCACTTGCCAATACCGGGTTCTTTCTATAATATTTGCCGTCCTTAAAACTCGGTCATTTTTCTTTAGTTCCTTGCTTCCCTTGGACGACCGAGCCTTTCGTGGAAGCTAATAATCCGTAAGGAGCAACCAAATGCGTCATTATGAAATCGTATTCATGGTTCACCCTGATCAAAGCGAGCAAGTTGCTGGCATGATCGAGCGTTACACTGGTTCAATCACTGAAGCTGGTGGTACTATCCACCGTCTAGAAGACTGGGGCCGCCGTCAAATGGCTTACCCAATCAACAAACTTCACAAAGCTCACTACGTTCTTATGAACGTTGAAGCTGGCCAAGAAGTGATGGACGAGCTAGAAACTGCTTTCCGTTTTAACGATGCAGTTCTACGTAACATGATCATGCGCACTAAAGGCGCTGTGACTGAGCAATCTATCATGCTTAAGCAAAAAGAAGAGCGTGCAGAGCGTGCTCCTCGTCGTGATGACCGTGAAGAACGTGCACCACGTCGTGAAGAAGAAGCTAAGCCAGAAGCTGCTGCTGAGTAATTCTTTTTTGGCCTTTTAGGTCATTAAATTTTATTCAACTCGTTTAGGTATTTCCACTACAAGCATTTGCTTACGCTTATTTATAAGCCAGTGTGAATACCGCATTATTAAATTTAGATCAGGAGATAGCCCATGGCTCGTTTCTTCCGTCGTCGTAAATTCTGCCGTTTTACTGCAGAAGGCGTACAAGAGATTGACTACAAAGACGTAGCAACTCTAAAAAACTACATCACTGAAGCTGGTAAAATTGTACCTAGCCGTATCACTGGTACAAGTGCTAAATACCAACGTCAGCTAGCTCGCGCTATCAAGCGTTCTCGTTACCTAGCTCTACTACCGTACACTGACAAGCATCAGTAATCGGTAATAGTTAATAATAGTTTAAGAGGACTAAGATAATGCAAGTTATTCTACTTGATAAAATCGGTAACCTAGGTGGCCTTGGCGACCAAGTAAACGTTAAATCTGGTTACGCTCGTAACTTCCTTATCCCACAGGGTAAAGTAGTTATGGCAACTAAAGAAAACGTTGCTATGTTCGAAACTCGTCGTGCTGAACTAGAAGCTAAAGTTGCTGAGCAACTAGCTGCTTGTGAAGCTCGTGCAGAGACAGTTAACACTCTAGAAGGCGTTACAATCGCTTCTAAAGCTGGTGACGAAGGCAAACTATTCGGTTCTATCGGTACTCGTGACATCGCTGACGCTATTACAGCGGCAGGTGTTGCAGTAGCTAAGAGCGAAGTACGCCTACCTGAAGGCGCTCTACGTAACATCGGTGAATTCGAAGTAAGCATCCAACTTCACTCTGAAGTTTTTGCTACTGCGAAAATCACGATCGTTGCTGAGTAATTTCAGTACCAAGACGAATTCTTTCTTTTGAAAGCTTTAAACACCAGCTTCGGCTGGTGTTTTTTTATGTCTGAAATATAGGAAAACATAGGGGAGGGTTGCAGTAGGTAAAAAGCTTACAGTGATCCATAAGCTCTTATTGCTGAACAGGTCGTTCTCAAGGTTAGAAGTGGCCTTAAGATTAGAACTGCTCCTGAGACTAGAATTGAAAGAGCAGGTTAATCGACAGCACAGAGTCTTCTTTGCTTAATCCATTAGGTACCTTATCGTGGTACTGACGAGAATGAGCAATCTTCAGTGCAATATTGTCAGTAATATCGTTGATCGCTTCTAATTCAGTATCAAATTTCAGGTTACTGTGGCCAGATACTAACGTTACATCGGCTTTGAGCTGTAAATTCTTCAGCACTTGCCATGACGTGTTCACATTGCCACGGAAAATGGCTTCCTCAACAATCTCAGGAAAGATGATGTCATCGTCGTCTAATTCATCGAGATTCGGTTCTTGGTAACGAAAACCCGGGCCCACTTCAACTTCCAACACAAACTCTTCTGTATTTGAAAATTGGTAACCCAAACCACTAGAAACGGTATAGTCTTTAAAATAAGCGCTATAACGTGAGTCGACACCTTTGAAGCTGCCGTAGAGGTAGGTTTTGGGGCTTAACTTATAATCACTTTGAGCCGAGTAAGTCGATTGCCTTTTGTCTTCTTCACCATCTTTGTAGAGGTTGTAGTATTTCCATTCGCCACTGGTTCTATGACGGCCAGTCGTATACTCACCATTTAGGCGGGCATTTAACGATCGAGAATCAGAATTACCAGTATGCGACTGATATCCAAATTCGACTTCAGTCTTTAGCGGGTTAGGCAGTTCTGTGTCACTCGTATCACTCGGTGCGATATCCATATCTTTTTCGGGTGTTGGTGCAACGACGATCGGCTCAGCAGCAGGTTCTGGTACTACTATCGAGTCGAGGATTGCATCAACAGAGGCTTTAGCATCATCCGCTAAGGCCAACGGAGTGCTCAGGAGACCGATGCTTAGAAGACTAGAGCTTAGAATACCAGTGCTCAGAGCCAATAATTTGGACACACATACCTCTAGTTATACAGTGAATGAATGGAAGGATCGTAATGCTACCCTTGGTTAATTCCGTCAGCAATAGGTAAATTCTTACTGAAGAATAAAACAATCCCCGAGGATTGCATTACAAATGCATGTTCTTGGGTATAATGAACGATCATTATTAGTTATTGAGTGTAGTCATAGTGGATACCAGAAGTCAGAAATCAGCCAGCGATCAGGTGGACGCCATCAAAGTCCCACCACATTCATTAGAAGCTGAGCAATCTGTTATCGGCGGTTTGTTGCTGGACAACGAACGCTGGGATACGGTTTCAGAAAAAGTCGTGAGCAAGGACTTTTATAGTCGCCCTCACCGTCTGATCTTCGAAGCAGTAAAAGATATCCTTGAAGAAAGTTCTCCTCTGGATCTTATTACACTCTCTGAACATTTAGAGTTGCGTGAGCAGCTCGAAGAAGTTGGCGGTTTTGCATACCTTGCCGACCTTGCTAAAAATACCCCAAGTGCGGCGAACATTAACGCTTACGCAGATATCGTGGCGCAACGTGCTCTAGTTCGTAGCCTGATTGGTGTGGCGAATGAGATTGCCGATTCTGGTTATGACCCTCAAGGTCGTACATCAGAAGAGCTTGTTGATCTGGCTGAGAGTAAGGTCTTTGCGATTGCAGAAGGCCGAGCGAGTGAAAACGAAGGCCCACAAAACGTTGATAGCATTCTAGAGAAGACTCTGGAACGTATCGAAATCCTATATAAAACGCCACAAGATGGTGTGACTGGTGTCGATACTGGCTTCAACGACCTCAACAAGAAAACAGCAGGCCTACAGGGTTCTGACTTAATTATTGTTGCTGCGCGTCCATCGATGGGTAAAACCACCTTTGCGATGAACTTATGTGAAAATGCGGCGATGAAACAAGACAAGCCGGTTCTGATCTTCTCTCTTGAGATGCCAGCCGAACAGCTGATGATGCGTATGCTTGCGTCACTTTCTCGCGTCGACCAAACCAAGATTCGTACTGGTCAATTGGATGATGAAGATTGGGCGCGTATTTCATCGAGTATGGGTATTCTTATGGATAAGAAGAATATGTATATTGATGATAGCTCGGGTCTAACACCAACAGAGGTGCGTTCGCGTGCTCGACGTATCGCTCGTGAGCATGATGGTATCTCTATGATCATGATAGATTACCTTCAATTGATGCGTGTACCTTCATTGTCTGAAAACCGTACCTTAGAGATCGCTGAAATTTCGCGTTCCTTAAAAGCCCTTGCGAAAGAGTTGAACGTGCCGGTTGTGGCACTTTCTCAGCTTAACCGTTCCCTAGAGCAACGTGCTGATAAGCGCCCAGTAAACTCGGATTTGCGTGAATCAGGTTCTATCGAGCAAGATGCCGATTTGATCATGTTCATCTATCGTGATGAGGTTTATAACCCAGACAGTTCACTGAAAGGCATCGCTGAAATTATCCTTGGTAAGCAGCGTAACGGTCCTATCGGCTCGGTTCGTCTGACATTCCAAGGGCAACACTCCCGATTTGATAACTATGCAGGCCCTGCATTTGATGATGAGTAATCGCTAATGACTTACATGAAAGCGGCGACGGCGAGCATTGACTTAAACGCGCTCGAACATAACCTGAACCAGATAAAGTCGAAAGCGCCTCAGTGCAAGGTAATGTCTGTTGTGAAAGCCAATGGCTACGGACACGGCTTACTGCATATCGCTAAGCACTCGAAAAACTCAGATGCTTTTGGTGTGGCGCGTATTGAAGAAGCATTACAGCTTCGTGCTGGTGGCATAGTTAAACCTATTTTGTTGCTGGAAGGCTTTTACTCTTCGGGTGACTTACCCATTCTAGTAACCAATAACATTCAAACCGTGGTGCATTGTGAAGAGCAATTAAGCGCGCTAGAGAATGCCGATTTGGAAACACCCGTTGTGGTATGGCTAAAAGTCGACAGTGGTATGCACCGCCTAGGCGTTCGCCCTGAGCAATACCAGAACTTTGTTGAGCGTTTGCATCAATGCCCAAATGTGGCAAAGCCATTGCGCTACATGAGCCATTTTGGATGTGCTGACGAGTTAGATAGAACCACAACAGTTGAGCAGACTGAGCTTTTCTTATCTCTTACCGACGGTTGTGAAGGGGAGCGTTCACTTGCGGCCTCTGCAGGTCTATTAGCTTGGCCTGATAGTCATCTTGATTGGGTTCGCCCCGGAATCATCTCTTATGGTGTTTCTCCGTTTGTTGATAAATCAGCGCAAGAGCTGGGCTTTTTGCCGGTGATGACTCTGACTTCACACTTAATTGCGGTTCGTGATGTGAAGGCTGGTGAAAGTGTGGGTTATGGTGGTAACTGGACCAGTGAACGTGATACCAAGGTTGGTGTTATCGCAATAGGTTATGGTGATGGCTATCCACGCATGGCACCTAACGGCACGCCAGTGTTTGTAAACGGTAGAAAAGCACCGATTGCAGGTCGTGTCTCCATGGACATGCTAACGGTCGACCTTGGCCCTGATGCTGCAGATCAAGTTGGTGATGAAGCGACGCTATGGGGCAAAGATTTACCTTCAGAAGAAGTCGCGGAACATATTGGCACTATCGCTTACGAACTCGTGACGAAACTGACGTCTCGTGTAGCAATGGAATACGTGAAATAAATATGTTCAAGAGAGCCTCTCGACACTGGCTAATGTCAGCTATGGCATTGCTCAGTGTTAGCTTTTCTTCTTCCGCTGTGAGTGAAGAAAAAGATACGGCCTTTGTCCCTTTCTATTTCAGTACTGAGACGATGGGTAACACCTTTGGGGTTGCTGGTGTCGCAAAGGGTGTTTGGCAGCCTCAAGCCGCTTTGTTTGCGATGGCGCTCTATTCTGATAAAGACAGCTATGTTGGTTTTTTATCTGCTTTCAACTTTGCACTTTCTGAGAATGTCTTATTCAGCACTCAGATGTACCAAGCACGCTTCAACGACAATCCTTATTACATTGGCTCTCAAGGCGATAACGATTCATCTATTGATGATAAAACCATTGCCGATGGCTTAGAGCAAAACTATCAGTTTGAATTTAAGTATTTGCTACCTTGGGGCAATGTTGCAGAACATGGCTTGTTAGGGGCTTTTCAGCCAATCAAAGATGTTAGCTTTGCCTCACCTGTCGATTCGGGTGTCAGCTCGATTATCTTCACACCTTTTTATACCGCTCGTGAGCTAGAAGGTTTAAACAACACGGAAGAGGCGACAGGCTTTAGTCTGGCTTTGGATTGGGATAACCGTGATAGCACTCGTAACCCAACTAAAGGTTCTCATACTAACCTTGAGTTCACTACCGGTGCTGAAAGTTGGTCTAACGATGACTTGTGGTTGAAGTGGACGTTCCAAAACAGTCAGTATTTCGCATTAGGCCCTTTAGGCGACTTGTTTGACCAACAAGTCGTGGCACTCGATTTCTATACCGCTGATACACCAACTTGGGATAACTGTTCTGGGCAGGATTGCGCGCGTCCACCTGAGACAGAACAAGCTCGACTTGGTGGATTGTATCGATTAAGAGGCTATACCGGAGGGCGTTACCACGGACGTTCTGCAGTCCATTATTCAGCGGAATACCGAGTCATCCCTGATTGGCAACCGCTAGGTGATATCCCTTTAATTAACTACTACGATTTGCCTTGGTGGCAATGGGTGGCGTTTGCTGAAGTAGGGCGCGTTGCGGATGAGTACGATATTAAAACCCTGCACACGGACATGAAATGGAGCCTTGGTGGCGCGGTTCGTTTCCAAGTGGAAGGCATTGTTGTTCGAGCCGAATTAGCGCGAGGCGGCGACGAAGGAACCTTTCGGGTCATGATAAACCAGCCCTTCTAAAGCTTTCGGCTTATGGTAGGCCAAATGCTATTTTTATAGAGTGGTCGTGGAAACACACCACTCTTTTTTATTAAGAAGACATTGTTTTTATTAAAAAGCTCTCGCTTTCAAGCCGTCTACTCACCTTGAATCGTCGCGATCACAGTGCGGCTTCCACCACAATCTCGGTGTTCTCCTAAGTAAATGCCCTGCCATGTTCCTAAAGCTAAACGACCATTGCTAATTGGTATTGTCACACTGGTGCCAAGTGTCGATGCTTTAATGTGGGCTGGCATATCATCATCGCCTTCATAAGTGTGTCTGTAGTAGGGCGCTCGCTCGGGTACAAACTTATTAAAGTGCGATTCCATATCGGAACGAACGGTAGGATCCGCGTTCTCATTTAACGTGAGACTGGCAGAGGTATGTTGGATAAAGAGATGTAATAAACCAACAGATAGAGAGTTGATATCGTGTATCTGTTGTTCAATTTCATCAGTAATGAGATGGAATCCACGCTTTCGTGCATTTAGGTGTATAGTCTTCTGAATCCACATACGCCATCCTTTATAATGTATTTGGAAAAAAAGTGGTTTAACGCTATCTTTTGAACTTGAATTTATCAGGTATCGCTCACATTTAATTATGTTAGAGCTAGAGTCTGTACCGATTCTTCTATCAGGAAATCTAATCCTGATTTATCTCAAGGTACAGCTCTTCATATACTGCATAATACGTTGTGAAAAAAAATTACAAAGAATCTTTCAGTGGTGACGCGGTTTGGTCATCATAGAAAAATATAAACTTTCGCCTAATCGGGGGTTCTATTCATCACTCTTGTGACGTTTAGAATAAAACCTACAGTAATATCGGGATAGATACCATGTTGAAAAATATCAACCCAACGCAAACACAAGCGTGGAAAGCTCTAACTGCACATTTTGAGTCAGCTCAAGATATGGATATGAAAGAACTATTTGCTCAAGATGCAAAGCGTTTCGAGAGCTTTTCTACTCGTTTCGGTTCTGACATCTTAGTAGATTACTCTAAGAACCTTATCGACGCTGAAACGATGCAGCACTTATTCGCTCTTGCAAACGAGACTGAAGTTAAGTCTGCAATCGAAGCAATGTTCGGCGGTGATGCAATCAACAAGACTGAAGGTCGTTCAGTACTTCACACTGCTCTACGTAACCGTAGCGACAACCCAGTAATGGTTGATGGCAAAGACGTAATGCCAGCAGTTAACGCAGTACTAGCAAAAATGGAACTGTTCACGCACCGCATCGTTTCTGGTGAGTGGAAAGGTTACACAGGTAAAGAGATCACTGATGTAGTTAACATCGGTATCGGCGGTTCGGACCTTGGTCCATACATGGTGACTGAAGCTCTAACGCCATACAAAACTCGCCTGAACATGCACTTCGTTTCTAACGTAGATGGCACTCACATTGTTGAGACACTTAAGCCTCTTAACCCAGAAACAACGTTGTTCCTAGTAGCATCTAAGACATTTACTACTCAAGAAACAATGACGAATGCACACTCTGCTCGTGATTGGTTCTTGGCTGAAGCGGGTGATAGTGCACACGTTGCGAAACACTTCGCAGCACTATCAACTAACGCAACTTCAGTTGCTGAGTTTGGTATTGATACTGACAACATGTTCGAATTCTGGGACTGGGTTGGTGGTCGTTACTCACTATGGTCTGCAATCGGCCTTTCTATCTCTCTTTCTATCGGCTTTGATAACTTCGCTGAGCTACTAGATGGCGCACACGAGATGGATAACCACTTTTCTTCAACTGAGTTTGAAAGCAACATCCCTGTGATCCTTGCGCTTATCGGTATTTGGTACAATAACTTCCACGGCGCTGAGTCAGAAGCGATTCTACCTTACGATCAGTACATGCACCGTTTTGCTGCTTACTTCCAGCAAGGTAACATGGAATCAAACGGTAAGTTTGTTGACCGTGAAGGCAACCCAGTAGAATACCAAACAGGTCCTATCATCTGGGGTGAACCAGGTACAAACGGCCAGCACGCTTTCTACCAACTGATTCACCAAGGCACTAAGCTGATCCCATCAGACTTTATTGCTCCTGCTATCAGCCACAACCCTGCATCTGATCATCACCAGAAGCTAATGTCTAACTTCTTTGCTCAAACTGAAGCACTTGCTTTCGGTAAGACAAAAGAGACAGTAGAAGCTGAATTCCTAGCGGCAGGCAAAACAGCAGAAGAAGCAGCTGAACTTGCTCCTTTCAAAGTATTTGAAGGCAACCGTCCAACGAACTCAATTCTTGTTAAGCAAATGACTCCTCGCTCTTTAGGTAACCTAATCGCGATGTACGAGCACAAGATCTTTGTTCAAGGCGTTATCTGGAACATCTTCAGCTTTGACCAATGGGGTGTAGAGCTTGGTAAGCAACTAGCAAACCAAATTCTTCCAGAGCTTGCTGACGATGCTCAAGTAACCTCTCACGACAGCTCAACTAACGGTCTTATCAACGCATTTAAAGCGCTTAAAGCTTAAGACTGTTTGAGTAACACCAAGTAATAATTGTAAAGCGCCAACCTTTCGGTTGGCGTTTTTTATGTCCGTTGGTCTTGCTGCAATAAAAAAGGCTGACGTATGTACGTCAGCCTTTTGTATTTTTATTTACTGCGGTTGTCTCTATTCGAAACAGATCTCGATGAAGGCATTACCCCACTGAGATGTGAAAGGCATGATGATGATAGCACCTTCACACTTATGACGAATGGTGTGGCCTTTACCTGATACGACGATTGGCGTTGCCATGTCGAAATCAAAGCCGCTTTCTGCAAGAATACGTTTTGCACCACCAGTCACCATGTTAGTTATTTCACCAACCATATCGGTCACTTCTTCGTTCAAGCCATTTGGTCGTTCACCCAACATGTTTTCCATGATTTCTAAGGCAAGACCTTCATCAAAAGTGATCGACATTGAGCCTCGAGATTGTGTGCCAACCATACCAATCAGGCCGGATACATCACCACGAGCGATCTCATCTTTCTTAACTCTCGGTTTTTGTGGTTTCAATTCTAGAGAAGCCATCGTTTTTAGTACATTCATCAAAGAAGCTAAAAACGGGTTTACAAATTCAGCGCGCATAATGTTCTTCTATAATCTTATTCTTTCATCTCGGAGGAGCAAGATTGGCAAATGCCATGCGACTCAATGACTTGATTAGTCAATTTAAAGCCATGCTTCTCAGCGTTACTAGCGAGTAGAGTGACAAGCACATCGTCTTGCAATTCTACCACAGTGCCACATTTATCGCAGATCAGTAGTTGGGAAAAATGTTTGTTTGCATTGCAAGAACAGCAACATATGAAGCTATTGGTTGATTCAACTCGGTGAATGAAACCTTGTTCCAACAAGAAATCCAAAGCGCGATATACTGTCGGAGGTTTGGCTTGTGGTTCACTGACTTTCAATTGCTCTAACAATTCATAAGCACTAGAGGCTTTTTTATTAGAGAAAATGAGCTCAAATACTCGCTTTCTCTGAGGTGTTAATCTAACGCCTCGAGATGCGCATATCCCTTCAACTTGCTCTACTAATGTGTGGTCCAAATTTTTCACCATTCAATCGGACATCCCTATTCAAACCTTATTTATAGGTTACTACGTTTTGGGAGCCATTGATTTCTATTAAAGTCAGGTACAGAGCGTATTGTGACCCACGACTTTGAATAAGACAAGGTAACTCAAAATGACAGTGTGACTCAAGGCGTAACTGATTGATTGAGTCTGAATTAGAGGTCTGGTGAATGTATTTATAAAAAATGTGAGGCAAAGTTCATATAGCACAAACAAGGCATAGCATTTACAATAGCCGACCTTGCTTCTGCTGGGTATTCCAGCATATTTTTTTGACTCGCTACTAGGTTACTTTGCCATGACACATTCATGTAAGTTGTCTGTCGCTCCAATGCTCGATTGGACTGACCGCCACTGTCGTTACTTTCACCGTTTGCTCTCTCAGCAGACGCTTCTGTACACGGAAATGATAACAACAGGTGCGATCTTACATGGTAAGGGCGACTTTCTAGAATATAACGAGCAAGAACATCCTCTTGCTCTTCAACTTGGCGGCTCAAACCCGGTTGATCTAGCTGCATGTGCCAAGCTTGCTGGTGAGCGTGGCTATGATGAAGTAAACCTAAATGTAGGTTGTCCTTCAGACCGAGTTCAGAATGGTCGCTTTGGTGCATGCTTGATGGCTGAGCCTGAGCTGGTGGCAGATTGCGTATCGGCGATGAAAGAAGTGACTGATATTCCAATTACTGTGAAAACGCGAATTGGTATCGATGACCAAGACTCTTATGAATTTCTGACTAAGTTTGTTTCGACGGTTTCTGAAAAAGGCGGCTGTGAGCAATTTACGATTCATGCTCGTAAAGCATGGTTGAGTGGCCTTAGCCCAAAAGAGAACCGCGAGATCCCACCGCTAGATTACGATCGTGCATACCAAATCAAGAAAGACTTCTCTGATCTTGTGATTGCTGTGAATGGTGGCATTACTACTCTTGAGCAAACTAAAGAGCACTTGCAACACCTTGATGGTGTGATGATCGGTCGTGAGGCTTACCATAGCCCGTTTATCTTGGCTGAAGTCGATCAGCAGATCTTTGGTTTAGGCACGCCAATCAAGAAGCGCTCACAAGTGGTTGAAGAAATGTACCCGTACATTGAGCGTGAGCTTTCAAATGGTGCAAGCTTAGGACACATCTCTCGTCATATGCTTGGTTTGTTCCAAAGCATGCCGGGCGCAAGACAATGGCGTCGCTACATCAGTGAAAACGCACATAAGAAAGGTGCAGGTATCGAAGTGATGCAAACAGCATTGGCTAAGATCCCTAAAGAGTTAAACGTATAACCTCCCTCTAGGTTAAAAGTTCGAGCTTAAAAGCCAAAGCTAAAAACCCAAGATTTAAATCTAAGGTTAAATTCGCCATTAGAGGCTAAATTTACCATTGATGGTTTCTTTAAAAGCCACGCATTAAGATGTGTTGCTTTTTATTTGCCTGATAAATAAGGGTTTTATTATTTTTACTAACTTGGTATGGAAGCTGCAATATTAGAAAGTAGGAAAGATAGGTCATTAACTCATTAGGGAGACCATTATGTTTGAATTAATCTTTGTTCTTATTTTCGTCGCAACTCTACTTGTCACTGGTATCACGTTTATGACGGTATTGGCTGCAACCGGAGTCGCGTTAGCAGTCATGTTGGTTTTAGGTATGATGGGCGTCGTGTTTAAGTTGCTGCCTTGGTTAATCGTAATTGCATTGGGTATCTGGTTTTTCAAAAACTTTGTACACAGTTCTAACCAAAGACGTTACTAAGGTCATGGTGTCGTCAAATCTTTGAACGTCAGCGGTTTATCGTTTGAGAATTTAAGATGTGTGATAGAATTTTCCCCAATAATCTATGAATGTGCATACAATTAGCACAACGATATGGAATTGGAGCTATCTCAAATGAATAAAATGCCATTAATTGCTTTAGTGGGAATGCTATCTTTAAGCTCGGCAGTATCTGCTGAAGAAGAGTTTTCTTACACGGCTAAAGTCGGTGCCGATATGTGGTGGGGAAGTACAAAGCTAAACGAAGTTAGACAAGATGATGATTCTAACTCTCCTTCGTTGTATTTCGCATTTGAGCATAATGCCCCGATGCTACCAAACGCTAGTTTTCGCTATACTTCTGTCGATGCGGATTCATTGGCCTTCGATAAGTACGACTACACCTTCTATTACACATTGTTAGATCACAAGCTGATGAACTTTGATGCAGGTGTGACTTTTACTCAGTATTCAAACTCGAATTACATCGAACCGAAAACAGGTGGCGCTCAAACAAGCTTTGATGAATTTACTTGGAGCTTCTACGGTAACGCAGAGATCAACGTTCCCGACACCAACTTCGATATCATTGGGACGATGGAGTTTGGTGATAGCAATGGTATTAAGAGCACTGACTTGATGGCGGGTGTTCAGTACCGAATTCCAGTATCAGAATCTGAAATTGCCCTGCGTGGTGGTTACCGTGTTATCGATTTAGATTCAGATGAGTTCTTTAGCTCTGATCTAGGTAAAAGCTTTGTCATGGTAGATGGTTGGTTTGCTGGCGCTGAAGTGCGCTTCTAGGCTATTCAAGCTCATTTAGAACAAATTTTAAGAACGCCACTTTATTAAGTGGCGTTTTTTTATATCTATTGATTATATCTTTCTGGAATTAGTTAGCACATTCATCACTTTCGACCATCCTTAATACAGAGAGCTAATTAGCGTCTATTCTTAAAAGGACTATGTTGTGAGGTCAAAGCAAGGGATGGAATATGACACTCAATGAATTACGAAATTTATATCGAGAAAATCTGTTGGTTGAAGCGATCATAGAGCCCTCAATTCAAGAGGGGTCTTGGGTTGTGGAGTTTCGCCATATGGGCGGTGGCTTTGTTTTGCTTACTGATGTTCATGGTGAAGAGTGTCATTACGCGGATTTAGACCTAGCATCTAAGTCGGCAATGGCGGTTGGCTTTCAACAAGTTCGTATTGAAAACCAGTAACTCAATTGACGTTTCAATCGGTTTTTACTTCCAAAAAGTTATAAAACATACTTTTCTATTCTTTCTTGTTATTAAAAGGAGTGGTTAATCTATCGTCACGCAATGATTAGGGATGTCGTGACCATGTCTTTAAATAAGAAAGAGTCTTCACAAAATAATAATGCACAGTCTGGGGCTAATGAGTTACCTGGGCTAGCAGCACCACTTAATGACCAACAATTGGGTCATCTTCAGAAAACTGTTTCTGAGTTATCTTCACAACAACTGGCATGGGTCAGTGGTTACCTTTGGGGTGTGAGCCAAACTCAGCCTGTGGGTGCCGCCGCGCCAATCGCTCAAGCAGCCGCTGCAGTAGCCGCAAAACCTGCGGGTAAGCTCAGCATTATTTTCGCATCTCAAACAGGTAATGCTAAAGGCGTCGCTGAATCGCTTGAGGCAGAAGCGAAAGCCTTAGGAATCGCGGTCGAACTTTTCGATGCAAGTGATTATAAAGGTAAGAACCTAGCCAAAGAGACACACGTCATTTTTGTGGCTTCAACTAATGGTGAGGGCGAAGCCCCTGATAACGCCATTGAGTTGCATGAATTCCTACAATCGAAGAAAGCGCCAAAATTATCAAACCTACAATACGGTGTGATTGGTTTAGGTGACTCAAGCTATGAGTTCTTCTGCCAAACAGCTAAAGACTTCGATAACTTCCTCGCTAAGCTTGGTGCTAAATCGTTTGTTGATCGTCTTGATTGTGATGTTGATTACGAAGAGTCAGCAACGGAATGGCGCGGTAAAGCATTAGAGCAAGTAAAAGAGACGCTATCGACAGGCAATGAAGCCGATGTGGTTCAATTACCAGTAGGTCAAGCGGCTGCCGGTCATTCACAATATACTAAACAAAACCCATACACCGCTACACTATTGACGAGCCAAAAGATCACCGGTCGTGATTCGGGCAAAGATGTTCGTCATATCGAGATTGATCTTGATGAGTCGGGTATTACTTACCAACCGGGTGATGCGCTAGGCGTATGGTTTGAAAACAGTTCAGAACTCGCAAATCAGATCCTTTCTAAGGTTGGGTTGTCTGGTATCGAAAGTGTTGATGTCGATGGTGATAACTTATCTGTCCACAGCGCACTTGTCAGTAAATTCGAGATTACATCTTCAAACCCTCAACTTGTGACTAAGTTTGCCGAGCTATCGGGTAGCAAGAAGTTAATCAAGTTGGTGGAGGATAAAGACAAGCTTCGTGAATACGCGGGTAATACTCAAGTTGTCGATGTTTTAGCTGAGAAGAAAACTAAGCTATCGGCTGATGAATTGATTGGTCTACTACGTAAGCTGACTCCGCGCCTTTACTCTATTGCATCAAGCCAAGCAGAAGTGGATGAAGAAGTTCACTTAACGGTTGGTCTGGTTGAATACCAAAAAGGCGATGAATCTCGTTTAGGCGGAGCTTCTAGCTTCTTAGCTCAGCGACTTGAAGAAGGTGGTGAAGTGAAGGTGTTCGTTGAGAACAACAATAACTTCAAACTACCACAAGACGACAATACGCCAATCATCATGGTCGGCCCGGGTACCGGTATCGCACCGTTCCGCAGTTTTGTTCAAGAGCGTGAAAACAATGATGCTGAAGGCAAAAGCTGGTTGTTCTTTGGTGACCGAACTTTCACTCAAGATTTCTTATATCAAGTTGAATGGCAGAAGTACCTTAAGTCTGGTGCGCTAACCAAGCTTGATGTTGCCTTTAGTCGTGACCAAAAAGAAAAGGTTTATGTTCAAGATCGCTTAATCGAACAAGCAGCTCAGGTTTGGCAATGGCTGCAAGAGGGCGCGTACCTCTATGTATGTGGCGATGCGACTCGAATGGCGAAAGATGTTCATGAAGCGTTAGTTACGATAGCGGAAAAACATGGCAATCAGAGCCGCGAACAAGCTGAACAATATATTAATGATTTACGTAAAGCGAAACGTTACCAAAGGGATGTGTACTAATGAGCAAGCAAGTAATCGAGCAAGAAGTGCTAGGTCAAGTACTGGGACCTTTGGCTGATAACGAACGTCTTAAGCGTGAAAGTAAAAATCTTCGCGGTACGATTGAACAAGATCTCCAAGATAGAATTACGGGTGGCTTTACTGCTGATAACTTTCAGTTGATTCGTTTCCACGGTATGTATCAACAAGACGACCGTGATATTCGTAATGAACGTACCAAGCAAAAGCTAGAACCTTTACATAACGTCATGCTGCGTGCGCGTATGCCTGGCGGGATCATCACTCCGAAGCAGTGGTTAGCTATTGATAAATTCGCAGATGAAAGCACCTCTTATGGTTCTATCCGTCTTACTACCCGTCAAACGTTCCAGTTTCACGGTGTATTGAAGCCGAACATTAAGTTAATGCACCAAACACTAAATAGTATTGGTATAGATTCAATCGCGACTGCGGGTGACGTAAATCGAAATGTTCTATGTACGACAAACCCTGTTGAGTCTGAGCTTCACCAAGAAGCTTACGAGTGGGCGAAAAAGATCAGTGAGCATTTATTACCTAAGACACGTGCTTATGCTGAGATCTGGCTAGATGGTGAAAAGCTAGCAACAACGGATGAAGAACCTATCCTAGGTAGCAACTACCTACCGCGTAAGTTCAAGACGACGGTTGTAATACCTCCGCAAAATGACGTAGATGTTCATGCTAACGATCTTAACTTCATCGCGATTGCTAAAGACGGAAAGCTGGTGGGCTTTAACGTATTAGTGGGCGGTGGTCTTGCAATGACGCACGGCGATACTTCTACTTATGCACGTAAAGCTGACGACTTTGGTTTTGTGCCATTAGATAAAACGTTAGATGTAGCCGCTGCGGTGGTAACGACTCAGCGTGATTGGGGTAACCGTTCGAACCGTAAGAACGCAAAAACCAAATACACACTAGACCGTGTTGGTATTGATGTATTCAAAGCAGAAGTAGAAAAACGTGCAGGCGTTGAGTTTTCTGAAAGCCGTCCTTATGAGTTTACTGGCCGTGGAGATCGTATCGGTTGGGCGGAAGGCATTGATGGTAAGCACCACTTAGCGTTATTCATCGAAAATGGTCGTTTACTTGATTTCCCAGGGAAAGCGCTGAAAACAGGTGTTGCTGAAATAGCGAAGATCCACAAAGGTGACTTCCGCATGACAGCGAACCAAAACCTAATTGTTGCTGGTGTACCTAAGAGCCAAAAGGCAAAAATTGAAAAGCTGGCACGTCAATACGGTCTGATGGATGATGCCGTTTCCGAGCAGCGTAAAAACTCAATGGCTTGTGTGGCATTCCCAACGTGTCCTTTAGCAATGGCAGAAGCTGAGCGTTTTCTTCCTGAGTTTGTAACGGATGTTGAAGACATTCTGAAGAAACATGGATTACCAGAAGAAGATAACATCATCCTTCGTATCACAGGCTGTCCAAACGGCTGTGGTCGTGCAATGTTGGCTGAACTTGGTTTAGTCGGCAAGGCGCCGGGGCGTTATAACATGCACTTAGGTGGCAACAAAGCCGGAACTCGTATCCCGAAGATGTATAAAGAGAACATCACTTCAGCTCAGATCTTAGAAGATATTGATTCGCTGGTGGGACGTTGGGCTACGGAACGTAACGACAATGAAGGGTTCGGTGATTTTACAATCCGAGCTGGCATCATCGAAGAGGTGATCATTTCAAAGAGGGATCTGCATGCATAATTCTGTCGCTTCAAAATTGAAGTTAGCAGAGCTACTCGCATTGACTAAGACGGAGCAGATACTTCGTCTTGGACAAATTAATGCTGAGTTAGAACAGCTAACTGCATTAGAAAGAGTGAAGTGGGCTCTAGAAAACTTAGAAGGAACACATGTGGTGTCTTCTAGTTTCGGAATCCAAGCGGCGTTGATGCTGCACTTAGTGACTCAAGCAAAACCCGATATTCCAGTTATTCTTACGGACACTGGGTATCTATTCCCGGAAACGTATCGATTTATCGATGAGTTGAGTCAGAAGTTGACTCTAAACCTTCAAGTCTTTCGTTCTCAGCAGAGCCCTAATTGGCAAGAAGCGCAATATGGCAAACTTTGGGATCAAGGTATAGAAGGGATAGAGAAGTACAACAAGCTTAATAAAGTTGAACCGATGAGAAGAGCGCTGGATGAGCTCGAGGCTGGCACTTGGTTTTCTGGCTTGCGAAGAGAGCAATCTCAATCGCGTGCAAACTTGCCTATCTTATCTATCCAAAATGGTGTGTTTAAGTTCTTGCCAGTAATTGATTGGACAAATAAAGATGTTCATTATTACTTAGAAGAGCATGGCCTTAGTTACCACCCACTTCGTGAGCAGGGGTACCTTTCTGTTGGAGATACTCATACGACTAAGAAATGGGAACCGGGTATGACTGAAGAAGAAACCCGTTTCAATGGTCTAAAACGAGAATGTGGTCTCCATGAAGACGATGGAGAGCAATATGGCTCTGGGATTTAGACTCATTGCTATTTAAAAAGCTGCCTCAAGGCAGCTTTTTTAGTTTCTAGGGGATGAAATTAAAGTAATTGTGGATAAGTCTGTGGTTATTGTGTAGGTACTTTGTAGTTAAACTTGCATAAATAAGGCTTTGAGTGTTTATCCATCATCTAACCGTTATTTTTGCAGTTTTCGGTAATAAACACTTGCCAATGTGAGGAACATCTCTATAATGCCGCCTCACTGACACGGTAGACGCCACAAGGCTTCAGCGAAGAATGTTAGTAAGGCAACTAGCTTTAAGCGATAATTTGCTTCTACTTTTAGAAAGTAGGAATTAATTTTCAAAAGTGTTTGACACTGAGAATTAAAACGCTAGAATGGCCGCCTCTTCCGAAGTGATGTAAGTCACAACGAAGAGAAGCTCTTTAACAATTTAAACCTATCAATCTGTGTGGGCACTCGTTGATGAATATCA